>JAQXDG010000198.1 GCA_029251505.1 Glaciecola sp.
CCATTGGTGCAGCTTGGTAATCCGTTAATGTGTAAGATGATGGATTGATCAACATTAACAGTACACATACCGCAGCAAATGCGAAACTAACCGGCACTAGAATAGTGTAGCGCATAAAAATGCTGGTGAGCAATAACGTGACAACCATCAACCATGATAACAATGATGCCACATTGACCATGCTCAAATCAGGATTGCCTGGTTGCGTAAATAAGGTCAAAAGTAAAAATCCATGCGCCGCAATGGCGCCAATACCCATTACTACTGGCAGCCAAGAGTGAGCAATGCGATCCGCCCATGTGTGCAGATGACCCTGAATCGAGATAAAGCGTCGCGACAACAGTCCAGATGCAATGGCATAAGCAATCAGAGCGATAATTTCAATAACGACGATCATGACACTCCCTAAATATTTTGACTAACTCGCAAAAGGTTAGCTCGACATGATGTTATTAAATAATGATATTTGTTAATATACCCCTAACACGCTGTGACGTAAAACAGTATAATCGAGTTTATTGTGACATAGAGTAATTTATAGGGATTGACAACGATGTTTGAAAGCTTAACGGATCGCCTCTCTTCTACCTTAAAGAATATTAGTGGGAAAGGGCGTTTAACCGAAGATAATATCAAAGATACATTACGTGAAGTGCGCATGGCGTTGCTTGAGGCGGATGTTGCATTGCCAGTGGTCAAAGCCTTTGTCAATCAGGTAAAAGAACGAGCGTTAGGGACTGAAGTTAGCAAAAGTCTTCAGCCTGGCCAGATGTTTATCAAAGTCGTCCAGTCAGAACTTGAATCTGTCATGGGTACTGCTAATGAATCGTTAAACCTTGCAGCGCAGCCACCTGCTGTGGTGATGATGGCAGGTTTACAAGGTGCAGGTAAAACCACCAGTGTTGGTAAATTAGCGAAATTATTGATCGAGCGTGAAAAGAAAAAGGTTTTAGTCGTGAGCGCCGATGTTTATCGTCCTGCTGCGATTGAGCAGCTTAAAACACTCGCTAATGATGTTGGTGTGGAGTTTTTTCCATCGAATATTATGGAAAAACCCATTGATATTGTGAATGCCGCGATTGCGCATGCGAAAAAGCAATTTGTTGATGTGTTGATTGTCGATACTGCCGGTCGTTTGCACATTGATGGCGAGATGATGGGCGAAATCAAGGCATTACATGCAGCGGTTAAACCCGTTGAAACCTTGTTTGTCGTTGATGCGATGACGGGGCAAGATGCCGCCAATACCGCCAAGGCCTTTGATGAGGCGTTACCGTTAACCGGTGTGATCTTAACCAAAGCCGATGGTGATGCGCGAGGTGGTGCAGCGTTATCGGTACGTCATATCACCGGAAAACCGATTAAATTTATTGGTATGGGTGAAAAGCTCGATGCCTTAGAACCATTCCATCCTGAGCGTATGGCATCACGTATCCTTGGTATGGGAGATGTCTTAAGTTTAATTGAAGAAGTTGAGCGTAAGGTTGATAAAACCAAAGCCGAAAAGCTTGCCAAGAAAGTGCAAAAGGGCAAAGGCTTTGACTTACAAGATTTCAAAGAACAGTTAGAACAAATGCGTGATATGGGCGGGATGATGTCGTTAATGGACAAAATGCCTGGCATGGGCAATATGTCCACACAGATCAAAGAAAAAGCCAACGATAAGCAATTTAATCAATTTGAAGCCATCATTAATTCGATGACATTTAAAGAGCGTGAACGCCCTGAGTTAATTAAAGGTTCACGTAAAAAACGGATTGCAGCAGGCTCTGGTACACAAATTCAAGATGTGAACCGCTTATTAAAACAATTTACCCAAATGCAAAAAATGATGAAGAAAATGACCGGTGGTGGCATGGGTAAAATGATGAACAAAATGAAAGGCATGATGCCTCCTGGCGGCGGTATGCCACCGGGAATGGGTGGTCCGGGAGGAATGCCGGGTGGTTTACCGCCAGGATTAGGCGGCGGTTCGGGAGCTGGTGGCACAGGTGGTTTAGCGAATATGTTCAAAAAACGCAAATAACCTGATATTACAGACATAATGCGTTGCTTTTAACTTTACTTAGCGTATAATTCGGCGTCCTTGAAATATGAGTGTTG
>JAQXDG010000010.1 GCA_029251505.1 Glaciecola sp.
GGTTGCTGGTTTTAATCTCGTATTTCTGGCATTGGATGTACAGAAAATCTAACCTTTAAATTCATTACCTAGAACTCTCTAACAAAAAATAATTTTGTTTTATTCGAGCTTAATTGAACTTACAGCGTATAAACAACTATTACCCACAACAATTAGAAGCACAGGTATGGATTTAGTATTTTTTGATCTTGACGGGACCTTATTAAATGGCTCCTCCTTACTATCCCAATTTACCATCGACACCCTGAGTCGAATGGACGCCAAAGGTATCGCCTACACGGTAGCTACCGGTCGAACGATGTTATCCGCTAGTTCGATTTTGGAGGGACAGTTTTTATCGCTTCCGCATATTTATAACAATGGGGTGACTCTTTGGGATCCGAAGCGAAAAAGTATTGAATTTGAGAATTTACTCACCGAAAATGAAATTAATTTAATATTAGCTATGGCACTTGAACATAATATTACGCCCTTTGTAAATACCGTAGAAAATCATCATCATGTCATTTATCACAGCCCGCCACAGCATAATATTGAAAAGGAGCTTATCACTAAATATTTTGCTCGTTCAAAGGCCACATTAATGCCATTAAATGCACTGGCTCATGACAGACCGGTAACCAACATCAGTATGATTGGTGAAAATACGCATATTAAGACAATGTGGAAACAGCTCAATGAGCACCCTCTCATCATCGCCTATTCAGGTCCAGCTCATGAGGGTAAGGAATATAGTTGGATGGATGTACACCATTGCTTTGCCAATAAAGGCGCTGCGGTTCAAAAATTACGAGATGAATTAGGTGCCAAAAATGTAATCTGTTTTGGTGATAGTGATAATGATTTAAGTATGTTTGAGATCGCTGATGAGTGTTATGCAACTGATAACGCAAAGGCCTTAATCAAAAACAAAGCAACCAAGGTTATTGGACATAATCATGATGATGGTGTGGCTAAGTTTTTGACCGAACGGTTTGATTTGTAATTAGAAAGAATAAAAACCCTTGCTTTTACAAAGTCTTCCACAAACCTAACTTGACTATCGTCTTGTGCATACAGCTCAGCGCAGGCGCGTAAAATCGAGTTTGAACCAAACACTAAATCGACGCGAGTTGCCGTCTATTTTGTGCTACCGCTGCTGCGATCGACGATGTTGTAGGAATTGCGTCCTGTTGGCTCCCAGCTATAACGCATATCCGTTAAGTTAATGAAGCAGGGCAGCAATGAGTAATTACTTAATATGAATATAATAATAGGCACAAATATTCATTAACTAAAACGGATTAATCGTATACCCCTGTTGCTGCAACAGAGCATGGGCGGTCATTGCTGACAACTCGACTTCAACGCCGTTCACCAGTTCGGCGTTTTTAACATCATAAGCAGCGCCACTTTGACCACACAAAATTACCCTCACATTATTGCTCATCAGAGCATTGAGTAATGCCTTATTAGGGTTATCGTAATTGTGTTTTTTTTGATAGCTTGCATGATCAAGTAGATCCAATGTCGCTTTGCCATGAACCACCAACGCTAATTGAATATTTTCTTGTTTAACACCTGCAGCCACATGCATATTAATGAAGCGAGCCAAGCTATTAAATTTTCGGTTAACCTCATCTTTTTTATCGTTCGTACTGCCCACATCAAAAGCCACCTTGAATACAGCATCTTTTGCCACTGTGTGAGTCGCTACAGGGGCATTTTTACCCAATCCCATAATGACAGGTCCGTCTTTAAATGCAGTGGTTTGGGCATTAGTTGACGTTGATACTAGCAATAACAGACTAGCTAATAACGTAATGATGAAATAATTGATCGTTTTCAAAAAAATTCCTTATATTGATTTATATGCTGATTATAGCTTTTAATTTTTTGTATCGTACAAAAAAGTTGCATGAGTGACAACAGACACAAACATTGAATGCCAACTTTGCTTAGATAGCTCGTTGTCATGGTTTTACTCCACAGTATAATCAGGATAACGAGCCATTTACGGCCTTAAGAGGTCTAACCTCTCACCAGTTAAAAACATCATTGTTAATTTTTTTACAATTTTTTACATTCTTTTTTTTTGTAGGTAATCTCTTATAAAAAAGTAAGATATAAAGAAAATATGTATGTATAAAATGAGTTAACAGTCTACAAACCTCACTTTATTTAAAGCATTCGGACTAAAAAACACGCTATATCATTAATATACTTATAAAAAAACTCCCCATCCCCAATATAACCAAATCAAATACCAAATACCTTAATCTTTTTAAATTCATAAGCAAAACTCAGTCCAAAAATAAAAAACACCATTATAAAAAACCTCTATATGCAATACATTAACCTACCAACTAAAATATATATGTTCTTAACAAAAAGTTATATTCACCGGAGGGTACCTAAAC
>JAQXDG010000011.1 GCA_029251505.1 Glaciecola sp.
ACTGAGGAGGAACGGTTTTATCCCCAATATGAATTTGGATTGATTGCTCTGGTGATAAACACCAGTTCTGCTCAAGACGCTCATCTAAATACGCACCACAAAAATCCCAAAAAGACGTATACCAAGCGGTACTATCACCTTGTTGTTCATCGGGACTTGAAGGAATATACCAACCTCGCATGACTTCTTTGATAAAGCCATGTTTAGTCAAGCGCTCTCTGTCGTTGCGTTCAAGCATTTTCGATTGCACAGCAATAATCCCGCGATCTTGTAATCGCTTTAATTGCTCTAGAGAGTGTGCAAGCTTTTCTGACACTTGGTTCATATTAACACCGCTAGCTTTTACTGCATTCATTTATTAGCTTTTAGTGTAATTTATAATTAGCTTTTAATGCAAGTGCTAATTTACAAACCCCAGATATAACAAAGGCCCCCTTGAGGGAGCCTTCGGCAAAACACAAGTAGCTTATTCGTCACTCTCGTCTTTGTTCACAAAATGTCGAATTAACACGATGAGCACAGCTAACATGCCACCTAACATGGTCCCTAACACAACGATCAACGCACGCTTTGGTTTCGCTTTCAGCTCGGGCACGACTGCGGGATCAACGGTCTTAAAAATGTATTCAGGACTGGCGTTGGCCAACATAATCGTTTGTGTCTGTGACTGGATCAGCTCAAATAAGCTCGAGCGCATTTCACTCAGTGAGGTATTGTTAATTTCGGATTGCAGATACGCAATGGAACGCTCAGCCTGCGCAATATCATTATCACGTAACGCGTTGTTCATGTCTTCCACTAACCATGTCACCCATTGGGCAGCTACATACGGTGATTGATGCTCAATGGCTAAGGTTACAAACGCCGTTTCTTTGTCTTGTGCAATGCTTAAGATTTTTTCAAATACCAGATGCGCTTCTTGAACACTCGGTTGCGGTTGTTTAGGGAAATCAACCTCTCGTATCCACTCCCCCGTAGCAACCTCATACATTTCGTTATCAAATTGAAGGGTATTATCGCCCGCATTCCATTTCTCTACCGCCATCAGTGCTGGAAGCACATCAGGATGGTTGTGGATAAATGTCTTTAGAAACACCCGGGATTGAATATATTCAATCGCCAGAGACGTTTTATCCATACTACCAGCCGGTAAACTCACCCCGGCTAATGACGCTAAACCACCGAACTTACTGGCCAGTGAGGAAGCACTGTCCCCGGCTTGCACTGGGGCTAACAAGGCTTCAGAACGATAGATATTCGGTTGCATTAGCGCATACACCACCGCTAATACCGCAAACACACTGGTGACACCAACAATCAGTCCCTTACCGGCCCAGATGACAGCAAATAACTCGCGTAAATCAATCTCATCCTCTTCAAATTGTCGAGGATGCTGGTTAGGGGTTGGGTTCTCAATTTGATTGGAACCAGACTGTGAATATTCATTATTATGCTTAGTCATCATCCGCTCCTTATAAACCACGTATCGCAGCAACGGCAACCGCACTGTTATAGATAATTTGGGTGACTTGCTGCCATAAGCCTAAGTTATCGCGTAGGTTCACATCCAATGGCACCACAATGGTATCCCCTGGCTGGATATTGCTATCGGCATAGCTAAACCAATTCGCATTAGGACGCACTACTCGACCATCTGCACGGATCACATATACCGCGGAGTCATCCGCAAACTCAGTTGTCCCACCAGCTAGCGTCAAGTAATCAGATACACTTAACTCACTGTCATAGACGTGTGCAGAGTTCATCTGTACTTCACCTAATATTTGCACCGTTGACGGTTTTCGCG
>JAQXDG010000030.1 GCA_029251505.1 Glaciecola sp.
GCTGGCGAGACAGGTTTTGTTTATGATAAAAATGACAATATCATGCGTTTTAATAGTTCTCAGCATATTCGTGATGGCTTTGCTGCTTGCCAAGTAGACCATGCCATTTTGGTACATGATTCACCTTATGAAGAAATGATTGGCAATCCGCCCAAATCAGCTGAGGCGATGGCAATGCCATTTTCCATGACGCAACCGTATTAACTAACATGCCTTCTTTGAAGTAATCTGTGGATGAAGACGGACAGACAGAGTAACTTGTATTTTTATGAGCACATTACATTTTATTACCTACGAACAAGCCTCGACGGAACAACAAGCGACGTTTGCGCAATTTAACTTGGCATGGATTGAGCAATATTTTGTGGTAGAAGCTAAAGATCAATACACCCTTTATCACCCATATGAAGCCATTATTGCGCAAGGGGGGCAAGTGCTATTTGGTATTAATGATCAAGGTGAATCAGTCATAACTTGCGCATTATTGCTGGAGAGTGATGGGCGGTTTGAACTCTCAAAAATGGGCATGAAACCATCTGAAAAAGGCCAAGGTTATGCCGAGAAAATCGTTATTGCTACAATTAAACAAGCACGCAGCATGGGCGCCAATATCGTCTTTTTAGAGTCCAATCGAATTTTAACTAACGCATTGTATATTTACGAAAAATGCGGATTTGAAGAAGTACCTATGTTACCGTCACCTTACGCTAGAGCGGATATTAGAATGGAATTGACCTTAGGATGAGAACTTCAACGTTTGATGTATACAATAGCGCGACACATGAATTACTCGCGACGCTAGACAATGCCACGGATGCAGACATTGAAGCTGCAATCAGCTGCGCCACATTACGGTTGCACCAACCGACAACAGGTCAACAACGTCAAGCGATGTTGCTAGCCCTACGTGACCAGATGGCACAACATAGCGCGACATTTGCAAGGTTGATCAGCCAAGAATCGGGTAAAACCTATAACGATGCACTGGCCGAAGTGCATTACGCGAATGGGTATTTAACCTGGTTTGCGCAGTTAGCATTATCGCTAGACTCTCCATTTGAAACCAGTGATGGCATTGAACTATGGCGCGAGCCTGTCGGTGTCGTTGGTGCGATTACTCCTTGGAATTTTCCCTGTGCGATGATCGTGCGTAAACTTGCTGCGGCAATTGCTGCGGGTTGTCCGTTTGTCGTTAAGCCGTCGGAGTTAACGCCGCTTAGTGCATTAAAAGTTGCCGAATATACCCAGCTTGCTGGTTGGGAGCAGGGCTGGTTGGCAGTCTTAGTGAGTGATCAATCGGCTGCGCTCGGACATGTTCTGAGTAGTGATCCGCGTATTGCTAAATTTACCTTTACCGGCTCAACACGAGTTGGCAAATTGTTGAATGTACAATGTGCCGCATCCCTTAAACGAGTCTCAATGGAGCTTGGCGGGAATGCGCCTCTATTAGTCATGGCCGACGCTGATGTCGAGCTGGCAGCTAAACATTGCGTGCTGAACAAACAACGTGTTAGCGGACAAACTTGTGTTGCCATAAATCGAATCTATGTTGCCCAAGAGGTTGCAGAACAGTTTACCCAAGCATTGCATGCTGCCGTGAAGGAGTTACGTGTCGGTGATCCGTTAGAGCAGACCACGGATGTGGGGCACATGATTCACCTTGATGCGGCAACTAAAATACACGGTATGGTGGAACAAGCTATTGCACAAGGTGCGGATGTAGTGTGTGGTGGTATACATGTAGCTGGCAGTGCCTTTTATCCACATACGATTTTGACCCATGTACAACATGATGATGATGTCGTCTGTAATGAGATCTTTGGTCCGTTGTATCCGATTATTACGGTAGCGGGGGATGTTGATGAGATGATCCGGTTAGCGAATGATACGCAAGCGGGTTTAGCAGCGTATGTATTTAGTCAAAACAGTGAGACGTTGAACGAGTGCAAAAGACGCTGTCATTATGGCATGATCGGCTTAAATAGTGCGATTATATCTAATCCAGCCGCTCCCTTTGGTGGGATCAAGCAATCTGGATTTGGCCGAGAAGGAGGGAGTGTCGGACTCGATGACTTTACTGCCGTAAAATATATCAAGCCCGCTTAGATAGTGGGCTATTA
>JAQXDG010000033.1 GCA_029251505.1 Glaciecola sp.
TATAAGAAAGGTGCTTGAATACCTAATCTAAGCGAGAGTTGTCTTTAGCGCCATTTATGTGGCATAGCGGACGTATATTTGACATATAATAACTATAACATGTCTCGCTCCTACTCAAATGCACATTCTAATTATTCGGGACTTTTAGTGACCGCTGCCTTTATTGGTCCTGGTACTGTCACAACTGCAACCTTAGCTGGTGCACAATTTGGCTATGCCCTGATGTGGGCGCTGCTCTTTTCAGTCTTTGCAACAATTGTCATTCAAGATATGGCTAGTCGCCTTGGGATCGTAAGCCAAATGGGCTTAGCAGAAGCGCTACATAAAACCATTTCTCAACCCCTGTTAAAACTCTTCATGGTGCTCTTAGTCGTCAGTGCTATCGGCATTGGCAATGCGGCGTATGAAGCAGGCAACATAACTGGGGCGGCGTTAGGATTGGCCTCGGTCACAACATATCCCCTAACCAACTGGCTCGGTGTTATCTCCATTATTGCCGCAATAGTGTTGGCTTCGGGCAGCATTCGCTTGGTTGAGCGCTTATTGATTACGCTAGTAATGGTGATGAGCGTAGTATTTATTACCGCTTTTGTCAGTAGTGGACCTGATTTTAATGCGTTATTTTCTGGTATAACACAAGTCAACATTGATACCTCGAACATTACGATGATTATCGCCCTTATTGGTACAACCATCGTTCCCTACAATATATTTATGCAATCTAGTTTGTTGGCTAAAACCGGTTCGCAACATCATCTACTCCCGCAGATCCGCGAAAACCGAATTAAAAACGTAGTCAGTTTTTCAATCGGAGGATTAATTACGATTGCAATTTTGGGTACCGCAGCCAGTACCTTTTTTGCCCAGGGCTTAGCTGCCAATGCTGATAATCTGGCACTACAATTAACGCCATTACTCGGCGATTTTGCAACTCTGTTTTTTGCTATCGGATTGTTTTCGGCAGGCTTAACCAGTGCGATTACCGCCCCACTCGCAGGTGCATACGCAGTATGCGGTGCATTAGGATTATCTACATCCCCCAAAGAAATGAGTTTTAAAATCGTCGCTGGATTGATTTTATTATCTGGAGTCTTAGTCGCATTTAGCGGGATTAAACCTATTGCTGCGATTATTTTCGCTCAAGCAACTAATGCGTTATTGTTGCCAGTAATTGCGGTGTTTTTGTTGATCGTTGTGAATAACAAACGCATCATGCGTCAGCATACCAATAGCATTATCAGTAATATTTTGGGTTGGTGTATTGTGGCTTTAGTGGTTGGGCTAGGTACATATAAATTATGGATGCTGTAGCGTCAACAACATCCATTAATCTAACTTTAAGCATTAGCCCTTGCTAAGTTAGGCTGATAATCGAGCGACAACCTCTTCAAGCATATCTCTAGATACCCCAAAGTTTAAACGGAAAAACTGCTCATTACCAAAATCAACACCCGGTGATGGGCCTACTCCACGTGATTCACACCAGTCTTGCACATTTTTAGCCGTCCCCAAATCTAATTGGGATGCATCCACCCACAACAAAAAGGTAGCCGGTGCAGGAAGTGCTTTGAGCCCCTCAATTGCATTAATCGCTTTAGCCAAGTAATCACGATTGCCAATTAAGTAATTGCGCTGGGCTGCATGCCAATCATCACATTCAGTAAATGCAGATTGTGTCGCAACTAACCCCAAAATATTGACCCAAGGCACAATGCCACGCGCAGCAGCATTAAATGCATTGCGCAATGTCACATCTGGAATGATCGCAAATGACGTGCCTAAACCGGCAATATTAAAGGTTTTATTTGCAGCCATTAAGGTAATAGAACGATGCTGTAATTGTGCATGATTACCTGCCGGTAAATGAGTCAGTTCATCGAGGATCAAATCACAGTGAATTTCATCCGAACATAAGATCACATCATTATCAGCACAGATCTGTGCGACCCGATCTAACTGCGCTTGCGATAATACACTGCCAACCGGATTCATTGGATTACACATGATAAAGAGCTTGGCTTTTGGATCTTTGGCCTGCGCCTCAAGTTCTGCAAAATCAAGCATCCAACCGTCATTTTCCTCTACTGTCGCAATATGCACAGGCGTACAGTCATTAAACTCAGGAGCAGCCAAAATAGGCGGATAATTAGGGGTTTGAATTAAGACTTTATCACCCGGTTGGCAAAACGCACGGATTGCGACATTAAATCCAGGACACACACCGGGCGTCCACACAATCCAAGAAGGCTGAATATCCCAGTTATATTGGCTCTTACACCAGCGCACCACAGCAGCATTTGCTGGCGTGTGTTGTGCCGGTAAATGATAGCCAAGCACACCATGTTCAATCTGGGTATGACACGCTTGCTGGATCGCTGGAGCGACTTTAAATTCGGTATCGGCGATCCACATTGGCAAAATATCTTTGCCTTTGTATTTTTCCCATTTACAAGAATAAGTACCCGAGCGGTCAACTCTTTCGTCAAAATTAAACATCAATGTATGCTTCCTATTTTTAATATCGCTAAAGTATATCGTAAACCATGCATATACATTACAATAAGGTGAAATTTTATTTGTAAAGAGACCTATCCATGGCTAATCGTGGTGTAAAAAAACCAAAGTTCCGTGAAGATTTTGGGGTGTTCGTTTGTGAACATGTGTTAAACGACAATGCAAAAGTCCTCCAAGTCACGCGTGATCTTGAAGGTGATTGGCAATTTACTTGCGGTGATGATGCTGCAGATGAAACCTCTGATTTACATTTAGTCGCAGTTGGTGGCTTAATCCAACGTGATTTAAGTCTAAGTGATGCCGTTGTGTTAGAGCCCGGTCAAGGTATTGAACGCACTGCTACTTACAAAGATTGGGACACTTTTGCCCTAGAGGAATAATACCATAATGACAACGACGACCAAAACAGTCATGCTCATCAGTTTAATTTTACTGGCCTGCGTATGTTATTTTATAGGCACGGCCAAAGGCGCAGTGGCGTTTATTGCACTGGGCGTGATACTAGAGTTGGGCTTTTGGATTGGACTGCTAAAAAAAAAGGCCGCTAATGCGACCTCTTTATAAACGTTACTAAAGCTAATCAGCTTTAGCTTTTCGGAGCACGACCAGCACGTTTACGTTCGTTTTCAGTCAATAACTTCTTACGAATACGGATGCTTACTGGTGTCACTTCAACTAACTCATCATCATCGATAAATTCTAGTGCTTGCTCAAGTGTATAGACAATTGGCGGTACTAGTGTTTGTGCTTCATCAGTACCAGATGCACGAACGTTAGTTAATTGCTTACCTTTAAGGGCGTTAACGGTTAAGTCGTTTTCACGGCTATGAATACCTAAAACCATTCCTTCATACACTTCAACACCATGACCGATAAACATGCGGCCACGTTCTTGTAAGTTAAAGATAGCGTTAGTTAGGGCTTTACCCGTTGCATTGGCAATCAATACACCATTTTTACGTGTACCGATGTTACCGCCTTTATGCGGACCGTAATGATCAAACGTATGATATAACAAACCAGAACCAGAGGTTAATGTCATAAAGTCAGTTTGGAAACCAATTAGACCACGACTTGGTACAACGAAATCTACGCGAGTACGGCCTTTACCATCTGGAGACATGTTGGTCATTTCTGCTTTACGCAAACCAAGTTGTTCGATGATAGAACCTTGATGTTGTTCTTCAACGTCAACCGTCATTGTTTCAAACGGTTCCATTAATACGCCATCAACTTCTTTAAGGATAACTTCTGGACGTGAAACAGCTAGCTCGTAACCTTCACGACGCATGTTTTCAATCAAAATACCTAAATGTAGTTCACCACGACCTGATACGCGGAATTTATCCGGATCTGGCATTTCTTCAACACGTAATGCAACGTTATGAACTAATTCGTTTTGTAAACGCTCAAGGATGTTACGTGAAGTAACAAACTTACCTTCTTTACCAGCAAACGGAGAAGTATTTACTTGGAAAGTCATGGTAACCGTAGGCTCATCAACTGATAGAGCTGGTAATGCTTCTACTTGGTTAACATCACAAATCGTATCAGAGATTTTTAATTCGCCAAGACCGGTAATTGCAATGATGTCGCCTGCTGCTGCAGAATCGACATCATGACGATCAAGACCTAAGTAACCTAATACTTTACCGACTTTACCGTTACGCTTTTCGCCTTCGGCATTTACAATAGTGACCTGTTGGTTAATTTTAACAGTACCACGAGTAATACGGCCTACACCGATTACGCCAACGTATGAGTTGTAATCAAGTTGAGAAATTTGCATTTGGAATGCACCAGCTTGGTCTGCATCTGGCGGAGCAACTTTACCCACGATTGTTTCAAATAAAGGAGTCATGTCTTCGCTTGGAACGTCAACATCGTTGGTAGCCCAACCGTTGATTGCTGAAGCGTAAACCACTTGGAAATCTAACTGGTCATCTGTCGCGCCTAAGTTATCAAACAAATCGAATACTTGATCGATCACCCAATCAGGACGAGCACCTGGCTTGTCAATTTTGTTGATAACAACAATTGGTTTAAGACCTTGAGCAAACGCTTTTTGTGTTACAAAACGCGTTTGTGGCATTGGGCCTTCTTGTGCATCAACCAATAACAATACAGAATCAGCCATCGACATTACACGTTCTACTTCACCACCGAAATCGGCGTGTCCAGGAGTATCTACAATGTTGATACGGTAATCATTCCAGTTGATTGCAGTATTTTTCGCTAAGATCGTAATACCACGTTCTTTTTCAATGTCATTAGAATCCATTACACGCTCTTCTGCAGCACCGCGTGACTCTAACGTACCAGATTGTTGTAATAGTTTATCAACTAGGGTAGTTTTACCATGGTCGACGTGCGCGATAATCGCAATGTTACGTAACTTATCAATTGAGGTCTGGGTAGCAGACATGTAATGTACTCTCTATATATATAAAACTAGACTGCAAGCGTAAACAATATTCAACACCCACAGCATCATGGGCGCGTATTCTACAGACATATTGCTAAAT
>JAQXDG010000051.1 GCA_029251505.1 Glaciecola sp.
AAAAACGCGCTATATGGCATAATTTACACCGTATATCGCGTTTTTTTATTTGTGGAGTTTCAGTATGTTTTCGTTGGCACATAAAGCCTTATTACAATGTGATCCTGAGTTTGCTCATGACATGACAATAGGGTGGTTAGCTAAAACGCAACGTTCCTTTCTTAAATGCACTTATCAGCAAGATGTGATCGCCAAACCGGTTTCCTTATGGGGACTCCATTTCCCTAATCCTGTAGGCTTAGCGGCAGGCTTAGATAAAGAAGGACAGTGTGTAGATGCGTTTCAATCTATGGGCTTTGGTTTTGTTGAAGTTGGTACGGTGACACCTATCGGGCAACCTGGTAATCCTAAGCCTCGCTTGTTCCGTTTACCGGAAAAACAGGCCATTATTAATCGCATGGGTTTTAACAATCATGGCGTAGATGAATTATTAAAAAATGTTGCAGCTGCGGTTAACACCGGAATTTGTGGTATCAATATTGGTAAAAATAAAGATACAGCTGAAGATGCAGCATTATCGGATTATTTAATCTGTCTTGAAAAAGTGTATACGGCTGCTGATTATGTCACAGTCAATATTTCCTCGCCGAATACGCCTGGATTACGTAATTTACAATACGGTGATTCGTTAAATCAGTTATTAGTCGGATTAAAAGCCGCTCAATTACGTTTAGCTGACCAGCATGGTAAATATACGCCTATCGCACTGAAAATTGCGCCAGATTTAAGTCATGAAGAATTGATCGGTATTGCTGATTCGATGGTTGCGGCAAAGATAGATGGGGTTATTGCAACCAACACAACACTATCTCGTGAAGCAGTGAAAGGTTTAGCACACGCAGAAGAAATGGGAGGATTAAGTGGCGCAGTCCTGGCAGAGCGTAGTCTTGAAGTTACCCAACAATTAGCACAACACCTCCAAGGTGAATTACCTATTATTAGTGTGGGCGGTATTGATTCTGCTGCCTCAGCACAAGCACGCTTAGATGCTGGAGCCACATTAGTACAAGTTTATTCAGCACTTATTTATCACGGTCCTAAATTAGTACCAACCATTGTTAACGGGCTATCTTAATGCATCAGTTTTTAGTGACAACTTCGCGTGGTTTAGACGCGTTATTACAAGATGAAATCAATACGATTTGTCCGGGTATTGAAACCAAGTTAGCACCAGGTATGGTCAAAGTAACAGGTGAAATAGCCGATGCCTATAAAGTATGCTTGCATTCACGCTTGGCTAACCGCGTATTATGGGTGTTAGTACATGCACCTTGTGCCAACGAACTAGAATTATATAACGCTGCTAACCAAATAGATTGGCCTAGTCATTTTGGGCATGAACATGACTTTATGGTACAGTTTAACGGTACTACCAAAGCGATTAACAATACTCAGTTTGGTGCGTTACGCATAAAAGATGGGATTGTTGATCGGTTTGTTGAAAACGGTCTAATGCGTCCAAATGTCAGTAAGCTGGCACCAAAATTAGTGGTCCATGCTCGCTTACACCGTGACGAAGTCACCATATGTGTTGATATGTCTGGTAAAAGCTTGCATCAACGTTACTATCGTCAAAGTACCGGTGAAGCACCTTTGAAAGAACATGTTGCCAGTGCGATGTTATATCGCAGCGGTTACGTTCAACGTGTTCGTGAAAACCAAGGCGCTGACACGCCAACAGAATTAGTGATGGCTGATCCTATGTGTGGGTCAGGGACAATAGCTATCGAAGCTGCATTAATTGCCCAAAATATTGCACCGGCGATAAAACGTGAGCAATGGGGGTTTACCCATTGGAAACTCCATAAGCCAGGGGTTTGGGCCGGTATTGTTGAACAAGCTAAAACGCAACAAATACCTGCAAACGAAACACATGTCACTGTATATGCTAACGACATGGATCGTAAACTTATCCGCGGAGCGAAAGCGAATGCCGATGAAGCAGGGGTGTTTGCCGATATTCACTTTAGTCAAACCGATGCGTTAAAATGGACTCTTGACAACCAACCGTCTATTTCGCTTGATACCGATGCACCGACACACTTTATTGTGACGAATCCACCCTATGGCGAACGTCTTGGCGATTTAGCGACGTTACTTCCTATGTTCGTTAAATGGGGCGAGCAACTTAAAGCACATTTTGCCAACTGGCACGTGTCCATGTTGACATCAAATCGTGAATTATTACGCCAACTGCGTCTGCGTTCAAACAAAGAATATGCCATGATGAATGGTAAATTAGAGTGTAAATGTGTTAATTATCAGTTAAATGAAGCTAACTGTACACAAGTAGAGCAGCATACCGGTCAACAAGATTTTACCAATCGTTTGAAAAAGAACCTCAAACGTTTAAAACCGTTTATCCAGTCAGAAGTGACTAACTGCTATCGCATTTATGATGCCGATTTACCCGAGTATAATTGTGCTATCGACAGATATGATGATTGGTTAGTCGTCCAAGAATATGCGCCACCCAAAGATATTCCTGCAGAAAAAGCCCGTCGTCGCTTACACGATGTTTTATTGCAATTACCTATGCTGACCGGTGTTAGTACCGATAAAATTGTATTAAAAGTTCGTGAGCAAATGAAAGGTAAAGCCCAATACGAAAAAACAGATTCGCAACAAGAGCGTATCATTGTCCATGAAAATGGCGCACAATTTTACGTCAATTTGCATGATTATTTAGACACGGGTTTGTTCTTGGATCACCGCTTAACCCGTCAGATTTTTGGCCAAGATGTACAAGGTATGCGAGTGCTTAATGTATTTGCTTATACTGGTAGTGTGTCGGTCCATGCCGCGTTAGGCAAAGCTGCAAGCGTGACTACAGTGGATATGTCAAACACCTATTTGGATTGGGCTAAAGATAACTTTAGACTGAATAAATTACGTGGTGGTTACGATTTTCAACAAGGCGATTGTTTACAATGGATCAAACACCATTCTAAGCAATATGAACGCATTTTCATTGATCCACCTAGTTTTTCTAATTCTAAACGTATGTCGCAAACCTGGGATGTGCAACGTGACCATGTTAGTTTAATTCGAGATGCGTTAGGTTGTTTGGTTAATGGCGGTAAGATTTATTTTTCGAATAACTTACGTAGCTTTAAATTGGATCATGAATCGCTTAATGACATGGGCTTTGTTATCGAAGATATAACGGCTGCAACCATCCCTGAAGATTTTGCGCGTAATAGCAAAATCCATCATTGCTGGATCTTAACGTTAAACCGATAACTTATGGCAAAAACAACAAAAAATATTTGGTTAATTGGTGGCGAAGATTGTGCGTTATGTGATGATGCTGATACGTTATTAGATCTTGCGATTGCTGCTAATCCAGACATTCCGGTAGAAATTAGCTATGTGAATGTCAAATCAACAACTATATTATTTCATCATTACGGGGCACGTATCCCCGTAATCTTGAATCGAGATTCAGATGTTGCCTTATATTGGCCATTTGAACTATCACAAGTACAGGAATTTATTCGTTCATGAGTGTGTTACAAATTAAAGACGGTTCCGTCATTTTCGGTCATCCACCAATCTTAGATGGCGTGGATTTTGTCCTAGAGCCCAATGAACGTGTGTGTATCGTGGGCCGTAATGGTTCTGGTAAATCCACATTCTTACAAGTCATTGAAGGGTTAATTATCCTAGATGATGGTGTGCGTGTGGTCGATAATAACTATCGTATTTCTCGTTTACCGCAAGATCCACCAGAAAGTGTTGAATCAACATTATTTGATTATGTCGCACAAGGTCTTGATGGCGTTGGCGAGCTAATCAAAGCCTATCATGAGCAAACGATTATTGTCGGTGAAGATCCTTCAGAAGCACAATTAGACAAGTTAATGCATTTGCAAAATCAACTCGACACGCAAAATGCGTGGGGTTATGAAACGGCAATTGAACAAACGTTAACGATGCTCAATCTTAACGCAGACGATATGTTGTCATCTTTATCCGGTGGTTGGCGTCGTAAAGCTGCATTAGCCCGAGCCATTGTGTCTCAACCTGATATTTTATTATTAGACGAACCAACCAACCACCTTGATATCGACATGATTGGTTGGTTAGAAACGTCCCTAAAACAGTTCAAAGGTTCGATTGTATTTATTTCGCATGACCGTGCATTTATTCGCTCACTGGCAACACGCATTGTTGATTTGGATCGCGGTAAACTGACTTCTTATCCAGGAAATTATGAGCTTTATTTAGAGAAAAAAGCCCATGATTTGGAAGTACAAGAAAACCAAAATGCCTTATTTGATAAACGCTTAGCCCTCGAAGAAGTGTGGATCAGACAAGGGGTCAAAGCCCGCCGAACTCGCAACGAAGGCCGAGTACGTGCATTAAAAGCATTACGAGATACCCATCAAGCACGACGTAAAGTGCAAGGCAATGCTAAATTTACCGGTCATGTCGGTCAGTCCTCAGGTAAACGTGTCTTTGAAGCGACTGATTTGCATTATAGTATTGAAGGGCAAACCATAGTCGCAGGTCTTGACTTACATATTGTTCGGGGAGATAAAATTGCGTTTATTGGTAGCAACGGGTGTGGTAAATCTACACTCATTAAATTGTTACTCGGCAAATTACAACCCGAATCTGGTGAAGTGATACAAGGTGTCAATCTTGAAGTCGCTTATTTTGATCAGCATCGTGATGCACTCGATTTAACCCAAAAAGTAGTTGATTGCGTCGCTGATGGTAAACAAGAAGTCATGATTAATGGTCGCCCGCGACATGTCATTTCATACTTACAAGATTATTTGTTTGAGCCAGATCGGATTCAAGCGCCGGTGAGTTCGTTATCCGGTGGTGAAAAGAATCGCCTAATGATCGCCAAGCTTATGTTAAGACCGAGTAATTTACTGATCCTCGATGAACCAACCAATGACTTAGATGTTGAAACACTTGAGTTACTAGAGTCATTACTTGTTGATTATGCGGGTACTGTTATTTTGGTCAGTCATGATAGGGAATTTGTTGACAATGTCGTGTCATCTTGTGTGGTATTTGAGGGCAATGGTATCATTTCTGAGTTTGTAGGTGGTTATACCGATAGCGCAGAATGGTATGCACAAGACCTAAAGAAATCCAAAGAGCAGGGAACTATTGCAGCCAAGAGCAGTCCTAACCTCGTTCAGGCAGCAGAAACCATTCCTGTCTCTAACAAATCTAAAAAGTTATCATATAAAGATAATCTTGAATTAACCGAATTACCGCTTAAGATTGAAACTTTGGAAAACAAAGTGTCGACGATCCAAGCAAAAATGAATGAAGATGGGTTTTATACTCAGGATTTTTCATTTACACAACCCGTTATTGATGACCTAGCCGCATGTGAGCAAGCACTTGAAGCTGCCTATGCTCGCTGGGACGAATTAGAAGAATTACAACAATTTTAACCAATAGTTATAACAGGAATTTTATGAAGCAAGCTGATGTTTTCGCCAAGTCACCGGCCGTTAAGCGCCATAAATTGTCGCGCACATTCATATTATCTGCGTTGATTACAAGTGCGTGCTTTGCTCCTCTTGTAGCGGCAGCGACATATGAAGTAGAAGAAGTAACGAGCAACGAATTAGCCATTAATGTGTTTGCGCGCAGTATTGATAATGAAGGTAATGCGTTGGTAATAGCGCAAGATATCTATAATCTACCAATTGATTTAAGCTTAATTGATTTTGACAATGCGACTATTATTGCGAATTTGACAGATGTCGATGCAGCCGCAGCTGGTAATCCTAATAATGCAGATTACAATTATTTGATTGGCTTAATTCGTTTTGGCTCAAATGGTAATTCCATCACTAGTCAGCAGTTTTCTCTATATCAGTCCTTTGTTAACAACGGCATGACTGATGTTAGAGTTAAAGGTTTCGATGAAATAACTACAGCAACTAATGGTTACACTTTTGGTAGTGAAACCGTAGCAAACTATATTTTTGACAGTAATACAGTCGTTGGTTCAGGTGAAGGTCTATTTACCAAGCAGTCATATACCACTGCAGAAGAAGTCGAAATTAATTATGTCATCACAGACTTTGTTCGTCGTGGCTTTGTACAGTTAAATGGTAACACGGTTGCTCTGCCACCAAGTGAAACGACATTAGGCGGCTTCAGCGAGGCGTATAGTATTAATCAAAATTTACAAGTTGTCGGTACGTCTTCAGTCCGTATGACCGAACAATTGGTTGAAGCTATCGCTAATTGTAATGATGATGAAGAGCGCGGTGATATTCCTCTTGATGTGTGTTATTACAACTTAGTTCTTGGTGGTGCAGTGACCTTAAGTATGGATCGACGTGCCACAATTTGGCAACTTGATGCTCAAGGCCAGATCATTTCGACACAGACGTTCCCATTACCATTTACACCTGAAGCAATCAGTGAAACTAATTCAGATACTGCGTTTTATAATGCTGCTTTAGCGATTAATGATCAAGGGATTGCTGTTGGTGAAACACATACTTATTTTCGTGACCGTGAGTTGAAATTCAACTCTGCTGCTATGTTCCGTGATGGCGAAACAATTGAAATCATTGATAAAGAGGATTACTTTCCAAGTACAGCTAAAGATATTAACAATAATAATGTCATTATTGGAACGGGCTCGACACAAATAAACGGTACGTCTAGAACCAAGTTTTACACTTATGATCTTGATTCGGATGAGCTAACATTCCCACTAGACTTTTTTCCTGGTTCATCTAGCGTTGCGCGAGATATCAACAACAATAATATCGTTGTTGGTGAGGGCGAAGTTGACTTTGATAATGCATCGACTCGTCGTAAAAATGCCTTTGTCTATGACATGAATACGCAAGTTTTCACCAATCTTAATGATTTACTTGAATGTAACTCGCCTTACAGTATCGTAGGGGCAAACGCGATTAACGATAACAACGTAATTTTGGCCAATGCGCTAGTGAATCGTCAAGCACGGGATGCCGCTGGTGAATTAGTCTTTTTTAGTGACGGTTCTGAAGTCATGACAGATCAAATTATAACCGTTAAGCTCAATCCTATTACCAACGGTTCAATTGATGATTGTACTACTTATGAAGATACTATCCCTGAGCGAGTAGGGGCGAGTATGTCATTTTCGTTTGGCGGATTGTTGCTGATGACATTATTAGGAAAGTGTATTTTTTGGCGCCGCCGTCAACGTTCAATCCATAAATCCTCTTTATAACTAATAGGTATAAAAACTTATTTTTTATTAAAATTTGTTGTAAACAGGTATTTCTATATTATTCATTAACTTAGAGATACCTGTCATGAATCTTAACCATTTCTTCATATTACCTCTTGTAACTTCTTTCTCTCAGGCGTAAAACTATATTTGTTGATTATGAATATTCATCAATTGAATTTTCAACAACATTTTTTATTCGCAACAGAGGTTAGAAAATGAAGAGACAAAAAAGGGATAAAGTGTCACGTGCCCATTCAAAAGGGTATCAAGCTGGAATTGCTGGCCGTGCTAAAGAAAACTGTCCGTTTCAAGCATCCACTGCTCGTTCTGAGTGGTTAGGTGGTTGGAGAGAAGCTGTTGAAGACCGAATAACCACCTTTGGTATGCGATGACATATCATAGGTAACAAAAAAAGCTCCTGAACCGGAGCTTTTTTTATGTGCTAATAATTATTATCTAGCAGACTAATCTACACAGACTCTAGCGCGTTAATTAAAAAGTACTAGTATCTTGAAACAAGCCAACTTTTAAATCTTTAGCAACATAGATCTCACGACCATCAACCGATACAGTACCATCAGCCATGCCCATAAATAATTTACGTTTAATAACACGCTTCATGGTGATTTTGTAAGTCACTTTTTTAGCCGTTGGTAACACTTGACCGGTAAATTTAACTTCACCTACACCTAAAGCACGACCTTTACCCGGACCACCTTCCCAACCAAGGAAAAATCCAACTAATTGCCACATGGCATCAAGCCCTAAGCAGCCAGGCATTACCGGGTCACCAGGGAAATGGCAATCAAAAAACCAAAGATCAGGAGTGATATCAAGTTCAGCGATGATTTCCCCTTTGCCGTGTTCACCACCATCAGAGGTGATAGATACGATGCGATCCATCATTAACATGTTAGGGGCAGGGAGTTGACTATTTCCTGGGCCAAATAACTCACCTTGGCTACAAGCAAGCAAATCTTCACGGGTATAACTATTTTTATCTAAACTCATAATACTATGATTCCTTTTTTAAGAATGCGTAATTTAGCGAACACTTGTACGCTTAACAAGTCTGAACAGTGATTTTTATTGATTATTTTCTCAATAATGCCCATTGTGTGCTT
>JAQXDG010000067.1 GCA_029251505.1 Glaciecola sp.
ATTTACTGATATAACACGTATTAAACAAGCTGAATTACAACGCTACGAACGCGCGATTGCGCAGAAAAATAAACTCTTACAAGCTTTAATTGATAACTTATCGCAAGGTGTATTATTACTCAATAAGGATGAAATACCTGAGGTCTGGAATGCCCAGTTTGAAAATTTCTGTGGCTTATCGTATAAAACTATTCAGAATGTTACTCAGCTTAAAGACTTTGGTCGTCTTACCGAAGTCTATTTGGACGTAAATCACAATGCTCATTATCATATCCAAGAGCTCACCAACGGCAAAGTAATTGATGTGCATCGGCATTATTTGCATGACGGTAAAAGTATCATTACGCTTTCTGATATCACGGAACAACATCAGTACGAACAATCCATCAAAGAAAGTGAAAACTGGCTGCGTACCATTACCGATAATGTGCCCGCGATGATTGCTTATGTTAATAATAACAAGCAATTTATGTTTACCAACAAAGTCTATAATAAATGGTATGGCGGCAGTGCCGGCGATCTTGTTGGGCAAAATGTCGCACAAAGTAAACTGTTTGATGAATATGAACAAATCGCAGTCTATGTTGATCGCGCCTTAGATGGCGAAACGGTTACATTTGAAACGAAAGAAACAAATGAGGACGGTACAGAGTATTATCTTTTAAAATCGTATGTACCCAATAAAACAGACAAAGGTGTGGTACTGGGATTTTTCGTTTTAATTAATGATGTGACTGAGCGGATTAATGCCGCACAAGCACTCAAAGATGCCAACTTTGAACTTGAACAACGTGTACAGACGCGCACGCAAGCATTAGAAAATGAAATCGATAACCGACGGGCGGCTCAACAACGATTATCATTAGCGATGCTCGAAGCAAAATCAGCAACCGAATCAAAATCTAAATTTCTAGCCGCGGTGTCACATGATTTATTACAGCCATTAAATGCGGCGCAATTATTTGCTGCGTCGTTACTCGGTGATTTTGATCCTGCAGAAAAACCACTCTTAAACTCAATAAAAAGCTCACTTAATGATTTAGAAAATTTGATTGTGACATTAGTGGATATTTCTAAACTGGATGCAGGAGTAATAAAACCAGACAAACAAATCTTTGCCCTTAACTCATTATTAGAAAATATCTCTGCCGATTATGAAAAAATTTCACTCGTACATGATATTGATTTTACGTTTGTTCCAACCAGTGTGTATGTTGAATCAGATAGTTTATTACTGGCTCGAATTTTACGAAACTACTTATCCAATGCCGTACGCTATGCCCGTGGTAGAAAAGTCACACTAGGATGTCGTCGACGTCTTGCTCATATTGACATTCAAGTATGGGATACGGGGGTCGGTATTGAAGCGGCAAATTTACAAGAGATTTTTAAAGAATTTAAACGCTTAAAAGGCGCGGTTCAAGCACAACAAAGTTTAGGCTTAGGTCTAGCAATTGTTGATAAAATGGCAAAAGTGCTTGGGCATGACATTAATGTGATTTCTGAATATGGTAAGGGTTCGTGTTTTTCAGTTAGTTTACCCATCATGGATAAACCGCAACGAACTCAATATTCACAACAACAGCCTGCACTATTTAATCATGATTTAGAAGGAGCTGTCGTCTGGATGGTAGATAATGACCCGACGATCTGCGATGCGATGCAAATCTTATTGTCAAAATGGGGCTGTGATATAGAAACAGCCACGTCTTTGGAAGTATTAGGCGATAGCGTCGATTTGGTAGACGGTACATGTGATTTATTATTAGTAGATTACCATTTAGATAATGACCAAACGGGTATTATGGTTGCGGATGCGATTAATCAACTGAGAACACAGGCAATACCGACAATTATGATTTCAGCCAATTATTCGAAAGAGTTACAAGAGCAGTGCAAGGCATTAGAGATATCGTTACTCAATAAACCAGTCAAACCATTAAAATTGAGAATGACCATGCAACAATGCATTAAGGTTTATAACGAATAAGCTTAGCGTTTTAGGTATTGGTCAAAATCAATATTAGCGCTACCCACAACGACTTTCACACGGTTAGATGCTCCGAGTTTTTTCAGTATAGACGACACATGGGACTTAACCGTGGTCTCTGAAATGTTCATTTCATAGGCAATGTATTTGTTGGCTTCGCCTTGAGTCAGGTATTTTAATACCATGAGCTCTTTTCGCGTCAATAACTGCAATTTCTCAGGTAAGATCTCAAAATCTCTGTTTTTAGATGATGATTGCGGCTTAATCGGCGCACGGATCAAATCAGAAGGTAGGCAAACATTGCCATTAAAAATCGACTCTAAAGAACTAGTAATCGTATCAACACTGGATGATTTGGAAATAAAGCCTACCGCCCCATAAGAAATCGTTTGTAAAATTTGTTGTTTTTCACTTTCAGCCGAAATAATTACAACAGGGACCGTAGGATACTCATTACGTAATTCAAGTAGTCCATTTAACCCAGATGTACTCGGCATATTCAAATCTAACAACACCAAATCAATATCTGCATGATCTTTGAGCACCGAGTGGGTTGCTTCAATAGATTCTGCTTCTAAGCATGAAGAACCTGGGAAATTATTGGCGATAATTCCCATTATGGCCTGTCTGAAAATGGGGTGGTCATCGACCACTAATAACTTATACATAACACCTACTTCACAAGTAAATAACAAGCTTGATGATAACACTATTTGCCTGCCTATAGTGCAGAATAATA
>JAQXDG010000075.1 GCA_029251505.1 Glaciecola sp.
ACGATAGCGCGTCGCTTATCTAAGTTGATCATCACCGGAGCAATAGCCAGTGTTATTGCCTTACCAGTCAGCGCTCAGCAAATCTCTGCCGAACAAATGGCACAGTTCAAAAAGCTCCCCAAAGCACAACAAGAAGCGTTAGCCAAACAGTATGGAGTCGATCTCGGTACCATTAATGCAGCGAGTGCTAAACAGGTGATCACTAACCCTCAAGTTGTCACGCCAGCCTTAGCCAATCCGAGTGAAGCCAAAGAAGAAAAAGTTGTAGAAAGTGGCGCTGAAGAGACCACCGCAGACAAAAAAGAATCCCGTAACGCCGCGCCCAAACTCGACATGTTCGGTTACGATCTATTCGCCGGCGTACCGACTACGTTTGCACCTGCGACAGATATTCCTGTACCCGGTGAGTACATCGTCGGTCCGGGTGATAACATCAACCTTAATTTATACGGTAAAAGCAATTCACAACTGACCGTTGTCGTCGATCGTGAAGGCAAAATCAATGTGCCTGAGCTTGGCCCCATCCATGTAGCGGGGTTGTCCTTCCAAGAACTCAAAGAAATGATGAAAGAAGAAGTCAAACAACGTGCGATTGGTTTGAGTGTATTAACTACGTTAGGTGAGCTACGCTCAGTCCGTATTTTTATTTTAGGTGAAGCTAACCGTCCGGGCTCTTATACCGTGAGCTCCTTGTCCACTATTACCAATGCGTTATTTGTTAGTGGCGGGATCAAAAAAACAGGTTCATTACGTAACATTGAACTCAAGCGTAACGGCAACGTCGTTTCTACGTTTGATTTGTATGATTTATTACTTCGTGGTGATACCAGTGATGATGTGCGCGTCTTACCTGGTGATGTGATATTTGTGCCGCCGGTGGGTCAAACTGTCGGTATTGGCGGTGAAGTCAAACGCAGCGCCGTGTTTGAACTCAAAGATGAAACCACCTTTGCAGATTTAGTGTCTTTGAGTGGCGGTTTTTTACCGACAACCTTTTTACCCGCTACCAAAGTAAACCGTATTGACCGCAGTGGTCAACGCACGGTGTTAGATATCGATTTGTCACAACCCAATAATTTGGCACAACCATTACGTAACGGTGATTTGGTGCGTGTGTTTTCTATTCTTGATAGCCTTGAAGATGTGGTGACTGTAGAGGGGCATGTGTACCGTCCCGGTAACTATGCGTTCAACAAAGGCATGAGCGTGGGCGACATCTTAGGTGACATCAAAGATGTGTTACCGAATGTGGATCTGACTTATGCGCTCATTCGACGTGAAGCACCCGATACACGTGAAATTTTCTTTGAGCAATTTGCATTACGTGATGTATTTGCAGGGCAAACCGTGGCGTTGTCACCGCGTGATAAAATTGTGATTTTTGCCAATGATGGTGAGCGCGATGCGTTAATCGCCGGTGATATCGCTCGCCTGCGCGGACAAACGGCGCTGAATGAGCCCGCCAAAGTCGTCAGTATTATCGGGCCGGTTAAACAACCGGGGAGTTATCCGTTAATGCAGGGCATGAGTGTCAAAAACTTACTCGCCGCAGCAGGTAACTTAACCTTAACTGCCGAAGAAGATTATGCAGTGATTGTTCGTACGAATGATGAGCGTGATTTAGCAGTGCTAACGGTGAGCTTATCCAACGAGCCTTTATTGGCGACCCAGTTACAAGCTGAAGACCAATTATATGTGTTCAGTAAAAACCAAGACCGCGCGGAGGCACTCGCACCCGTCATGGCACGTTTGTCACAGCAAGCCACCAAAGACATCGATAATCAACTGATCACAATTTCAGGTGAAGTACGTTATCCTGGCATCTATCCATACTCAGTGAACATGAGTATCCCACAGCTCGTGTTAGCAGCGGGTGGATTAACCGAGTCGGCGTATTTGGATGAGATTGAAGTCTCACGGTTTTATACGGATAAAAAGACCCTCGCTTCACGTAATACCTTTACAGTTGCTCTTGAGACCGAAATGCAAAACGGCGATACGCAGTTAAAAGCCAGAGATGTGGTTCAAGTCAGACGTATCCCACAGTGGTATGAAGAACAGTATGTCGAACTACGTGGTGAGTTTACGTTTCCGGGTCGTTACTTAGTCAGAGACGGTGAGTCACTCAAACAGGTGATCACGCGTGCGGGTGGCTTTACGGATCTCGCTTATCCAGG
>JAQXDG010000085.1 GCA_029251505.1 Glaciecola sp.
CAACAAATATAACCCTTTTACTTTTGCCTTAGGGATCTAGCATGTCATTGACTGTCATTATTATTATTATCGTTGCGGCGTTGGCATTTATTTTGTCGAATATCATTACGTTACAAAAATCTAAGAGTTTTAGCTTACCGGATTCGTATAAAGCACGCAAAGCGGCTGAGGCTGAGCATTTGGCGCAAGCACAAAAGAATGCTGCAACAAAAGGTGCAAATAAGCGCACACCAGATACCGAAACAAGTAAAACCCCGCAAGGATACGAGAATGATTATGCACAAGAAGATAAGCAGGATAATTGGTAATCATTGACCCAAATTACGTCTTATTTAAACGTCACCGCAGTGCCACTAATACTGACCAAAAACATACCGTTTGATTGACCTAACACTTCATAATCAATATCAATCCCTACAACCGCATCAGCGCCAATTGCACGGGCATCTTCTTCAAGTTCTTGAAAAGCGATTTTTCGCGCATTATTAAGCTCATTTTCATATGCACCAGAGCGACCGCCAACTAAATCACGAACAGATGCAAAGATATCTTTCACAAAATTCGCACCGGTAATGGCCTCTCCAACAACAATACCGTGATATTGAGCAATTGAGCGTCCTTCAATTGAAGGTGTAGTCGTTAAAATCATAATAATTCCTTTATCTTCGCATGAGCGAGTATTTGATTAATGAGTATTTGTGCATCAGCCTCTGAATAAGCAACAGTTGGCAATTGCCCCCATACTGGAGCTGGCCAAGCCTTGTCTTGCTCAAAGCGTGCAATATGATGTATGTGTAATTGACGAACCACATTACCTAAGGCCGCAACATTTAATGTTGTCGGCGTATAGATGTCGAGCAACGCTTGACTCAGCGCATTTGATTCTGTTAAAACACTAGCCTGTTGAGTATCAGACAACTGACAAGTTTCACTGATATCAGCAACACGAGGCACTAAAATAAACCACGGGAACTGGTTATCATTCATCAATAATAACTGAGATGTTGGCAAATTGGCGACAAAATATGTATCGTTTTGTAAACGCGTATCTAAATTAAACATCAAATTGACACTCCTTTTCAGAAACGGGGACAACCGTTAATAATGCCCGCTGCCCTAGCGCAACGTTGGCATTGGGGAAAACAATCGCTTCAGCATCTTGGACACAAGAATAAGAACGCAGTAACGTACCTTGGGCATCATACTCGCTAGCTAATACATCGCCTTGATTAAACGCCGTAAAGTTTGGCGTATTATCAGGAAAGTGAAATTTGAAATCTTCAGTATGACGCAAGATCATTTGTTTGATCCGAAATAAAACCGGCATGGTGCTAACACATTTAGCTCTTTCAATACTTTCAATACTTTCAACACTCACCAAATCAAATAACGCCGTGCGCGCTTGCGCAAAATCAGCCATATTATTTTGCCCAAACGGTTTTACTTTTCCTAGTTCTACGGTAAAACTATGTACCCCGCAGTGTAACGACGAGAAATATGAATACGTAGTGGTGGGTGATTCAGAAAATAACACCGCTTGAATACCGGCTTTAGCTAACCATAATAGCTGGGTTTTAGAATAAGTTTTACCATGTAAAAAAGGATACACAGCAAATCGCGGATAGGCAGAATCTTTTATCGCAGTATGTAAATCATAATGATAACAAATAGCTAGATCGTCGGCTTGCGCAAAAAACGCACTGGTCAGCTGTTCTAATTGATTGGCACGCACCCGTTCAGCATTATCCTGCGGAGCATGCGCCCCACAAAACAAACGATTCATGTTTTCACTTATAAACCGTTGAGCAATATCCATCGCGGGTAAATTAGCAAATTGCACCATCAAACGTACCGTCAAACTGAGTGTTTGCGCTAACAGTGCTTCAACTAATTCATCACAAATCTCAATTGGAGCAGTTTCATTACCATGCACCCCACACGAATATAACACATGGCTACCTTTGCCTGGTTGATACTCGTTCGGGATAAATTCAATAATGCCAGCAGTATGCACAACAACGCGAGTTTTATTCGGTAACACCCACTCCTGAACTTGGCTAAACTGTTCAGGGGCGGTGCGCGAACAACGCAAAAAGTGGCTGCGCTGATTAGCAAATGATGGCATAGGTAACATTACTCAAAATTGAATTAATGAGTTATTTTACGTGACATGAATCAAGATTCCAAATGCGTTCTACATAATCTTTAATTGAACGGTCAGAGGTAAATTTCCCCATCTTAGCCGTATTCAAAATAGCCATACGCGCCCAATCACTTTCATCGCGATACGCCGCATCAACACGCTCTTGCGCTTTTGAATAGCTATCATAATCTGCTAAACACAAATACGGATCGCCACCATCAAGTAAGCTGTATTTAATTGAAGACAATGCACGCGGTTTACCAGGTGTAAAGTAATCGGTATCTAACCAATCAATCACGGCTTTTAACTCTGGATTTTTATAGTAGTAATCATAAGGATTATATCCTTTGGCATTCAATGCTTGCACTTCATCAACCGTTAAACCAAAGATGAAGATATTATCTTCCCCTACTTCTTCGGCAATTTCGATATTAGCACCATCTAATGTGCCAATCGTTAATGCACCATTGAGGGATAACTTCATGTTACCAG
>JAQXDG010000093.1 GCA_029251505.1 Glaciecola sp.
GAGCAACTATCGGTGTGGCTATATATGCTATTTCATCATTAATATTTGGAACAACGATAAATCCTTTTTTCACTACATTTATTTGCGTATTTTTTAGTGCGAGTTTTACTAGCGCCCTGCAAGAAAAATATGGTGTAAAAGAAGATCTTGGTACTGAATAAGTAGTTACATTGTTAAGGATCTCGGATAGATAATGCTTAACAATGTAATGAAATTGAAAGATTTAGTAAGCAATCACTTTAGAAGTATTGTGCTTATATTCTTTGATTACTCACCTTCAACTTTAATGTGCTCGTATCTATATGCTGGTCTAAAAATATCAACAAGTCATTTGTTGCTGCATTACATAAGATATTTTCTTAGAGGTTCATTCCAGATCACTAAAGGTTCACTTAAATCAAAACATCAACACCCCATAATCAACAGCCCAATTACCTACTTCAGCATCTTTACCATCTGCTACTTGTTCATTAACGCCATTAATACCATTATCAATGTCAGAGCCATCAACTTGTTCAGATACACCAACAAACAAACTATCTAACGAACCCAGTTTCCCTGCAACTTCACTTGGGAAAATTAAGTCTAATCCCGCTAAGTTTTCTATAGGGGTCGTAATCGAACCATCAAACCCTGCCAATGTATCAAAATCATTAGTATTTTCAGCTCGGACAGCTGTCACGGCTTGCTTAGATCTAATACTGCCATCAGCGAACACTAACAAATCATTGGTAGCAACCGTTGAACCTGACGCCACGGCTACTGATTCCAGATGCTCAGAGCCATCAATTAATACGCTGCGACTTAACACAAAATTACCAGATGCATCAAAACTCTTCGTGTAATCAGCCCATTCACCTTGCAGATAAATCACATCAATACTAGATTTTAAGTTTGTTGCATCCACTGTTGTTCCGGCTTGAATATATACTTGATCAACGCCGGATCCTCCTGACACTTGTAACTCAATACCTGGAGAAAATGACGTGAAATTTTCACCATTATCATCCAGTGCAATCGCTTTCACTTTTGCGGTATTGGTTTGTGCCACCACAGTGGCATAGGTTTCCGAAGTTGATAAGTTCAAAGTGTCTAGGCTCGGCTCGGCTGCCGCAAGGTAGGTTTTAATCGACGCAGTTGATACCTTACCGTCACTAAATACCAGTTCATCCGCAGCCACGTTAGTGGCAATGAATTTCACTTCAGTGTAAGTAAAATTAGCAGTACTGATTAGTGTCATCACCCCAGTATCGGTATCTAAATCCGCATGCTGTAAATAATCACTCAAATTACCGGGAAGATAAACCTTGTCGATAGAGGATTTAACATTAGTAAAATCTAAGACTTGCCCAGTGGATACCTTAATTGCATCGATTGCTGATGAGCCTGAAAACAATGTGGCTTGTCCAAAAAAGTTTATCTCATCAAAACCGATATCAAACTCAAATAAATTTTCACCAGACGATTCAGACACAATATATTTAGCAGTGAAATCAATATTACCTTGCGTGTCAGCAGCGCGGGGAAATGGGTTAAAAGCATCAACATTCAATACTTCATCATTACCATTATTATCCGTATAAGAAACAATCGCTGATAAGGCCTTATCAATATCATCATTAGTCAGTGTTAATGCATTGTCATCCGCATTAAAGATGAGTTCATTGTCTCTGAACCATTGAACACTAAATTCCCCCACTCCATCATTATCAGCAATATTATCAAAGTTGAGTTCAATCGTTTTACCCGGAATAGGTAATCCGTCTAATGTTATATTACCCGTTGGTAATGAGTTAATGTCGTCATATTCTCGGTAATACAAACTGCCAGCAAATGCTTCAGGTAATTCATTGGTTAGATTACTCGCCAAGGAAGTAAACGCAACATGTGCCCCATTATTAGAAATAACGCCATTCGTAGTGAAATTGTCACCCGCACTACCTGCAGTATTTTCAGAAACCACTCTCCCGTCACCAGTTTGAGTATCGATAAACACTAATTGCTGAGCGCCTGTGGTACCTGATACTTGAGAGGCTAAACTT
>JAQXDG010000032.1 GCA_029251505.1 Glaciecola sp.
TTACCATTCCATATTTGTTTTTCATATTTCTTTTTCTCATAAATCAAATTCCAAAAAAAAGCCAATAACAAATCGTTATCGGCTTATTATACCAGTGCTTGAACTCAGAGTCATGCTCGGACCTGTTTAGGCTGCTTGTAAAGGTGACGAAGTCAGTGCGTTAAAACGCGACTTTTGTGCTTGGAATGCAGCCTTTAGTTCTTCACATTTAGCATGCATATCAATACTATCAACAGTTCGTTTAAGGTGACGTTGTTGTATACGCATTAAACGTTTTTTAGTGAGGTAGTATTCATTGCACTTAGCAATTAATAGTTCATATTCTGCTTCGAGCTTTGAAATGATCTCTTCTGGATTAGGGTAGCGGTGTTCTAACTTCTCTTTAGCAAACTGAAGTTGCATCGCAAACTTGGCTTGTTGGATCTTGTCTTCAGGACATTTACGAAGATTAGTCGTCCAGCCAATTAGCGATAACGATTTTATTACCCATTTAGTTGGGTCATAGTGCCACCATTTTATCCCATTACGGTAATCGTATTCAAAAATATGATGATAGTTATGATAGCCTTCACCGAACGTAAACAAGGCTAAGATCCCGTTATCTTTGGCTGTGTTGCTATCAGTGTAAGTTTGTTTGCCCCAAATATGACATAAAGAATTGATAAAAAAGGTCACGTGGTGGACTAAGACAATACGACATAATCCAGCTAGCAACATCATACCCAAGATATTCCCGTTTAAATAACCTAATAATGCAGTAATACCGATATTTGCGACTAATACGATAGGTACATAATAGTTATGTTGCCACATGACGATTTTGTCTTTTTGCAGATCACGACAGTTCGAATAATCCGCGTAACGCTCGGCTTGATATTCTCTCAACATCCAGCCGATGTGCGAAAACCAAAAACCACGTTTGGCAGAGTAGGGGTCTTTGTCATTTACATCGACATGACGATGATGCACCCGGTGATCCGATGCCCAATGCAAAATGCTGTTTTGTAATGTCATGGCTCCACCTACAGCTAATACAAACTTAACGAGTGCGTTTGCCTCATAAGCTTTGTGCGACCACAAACGGTGATAACCCGCTGTAATTGACATGCCAGTAAAGAAGAACAATACAATGGTAGTGACAATTTCAACTGTATTAAAACCATAAGTTAGCGCCCAATATGGAACGCCGATCACACTAATTAAAGTGAGTATGGTAAAAAGTGCTACGTTGAATACTATTATTGGTGGTTTTTTCATAGGGGATATTTACTATTTTAAATTAAAGCTTTAAATTTCAGCGTACAAGTGTAAGCTAAATGTAATTGAGTTACCCAGTTTTAGCAAGGAATTAATAATCCATGACGGCAAAAAAGAGTCGTGAACAACAGAAACAAGAGACGCGCCAGAACATTATAAATGCGGCTTTTGCTTGTTTGGATGCGGAAAAAAGTCTTTCTTCTCTGTCACTTAGAGAGATAGCACGAAATGCAGGGATCGCCCCGACGTCATTTTATCGACATTTTAAAGATGTGAATGACTTAGGTATGACATTAGTCGATGAAGCGGGATTAATGCTCAGGCAGCTGATGCGCAGTGCGCGGCGACGAATTACTAAAGATTCTAATGCGATTGATACATCAGTGGATACGCTAATGGAGTTTATTAATGAAAACAAAAATGTTTTTCGGGTACTACTTCGTGAACATACTGGGACATCTGCTGAGTTTAGATCTGCAGTACGTCGTGAAATACAGCATTTTATTAAAGAATTGTCTGACTATATTATGCATCGTCAAAAGATCTCACAGCACTTAGCGGATTTACAGTCAGAAGCGATGGTAATGATTGTGTTTAGTGCTGGGGCTCAAGCATTAGATGCTCAACCTAATCAACAATTTGTTATTGCTGAAAAGGTTAAGTATCAATTGATGTTTGTTCAACTCGGTGTGCGTCAATTTAAGCCTCAGTGAATACAGATCAACGCTTTTGTAAAATCACGCCACTTTCGATATGGTGTGTGAAAGGAAATTGATCAAACAACGCACTACGAACAATTTCATGAGTTAGCGTCAACGTAGCAAGATTCTCAGCTAACGTTTCTGGGTTACATGAGATGTAGATAATATTGTCATACTGACTAATCATAGCAATAGTGTCATCATCCAATCCTGCTCGAGGTGGATCAACCAGTACCGTTGAAAAATTATATTCGTCTAGGTTAACAGCGGCAAGACGTCGAAATTCTCGTTCTTTGTTTTTCGCTTGGACGAACTCTTCACTAGACATACGTAATATAGTGCAATTATCTAAATGGTTAGCTGCGATATTAAATTGCGCAGCATTGACAGATGTTTTCGATATTTCCGTCGCTACAACTCTGTCAAAATAATCACTCAGAGGGATGGTAAAATTACCCGCGCCACAATATAGCTCTAATAAGTCACCAGATATATTCTGCGTGTGGGTGGCTACCCATTCAATCATACGGCAATTCACTTGTGCATTAGGCTGCGTAAATGAGTTCTCAATATGTTTGAACGTGTATACCTTATTGTGAATAGCTAAGCGTTCAGTAACAAAATCTTGGGAGACAACCAGTTTTTGCTTTTTGGCTCGTCCAATAAAATGAATGTCGTAGTGCTCAGATAGTTCTTTTTGCAGCGCTTGAATGGCAACTTCCCACTCGGGCCCTAATTGAGTGTGATAGAGCATAGACACAACAATTTGATTCGTAGTTGCACTCAAATAATCAATTTGAAAAAGCTTTTTGCGTAATACAGGATTAACTTTAACCTGATTAATGACATCCGCCATGACCTGGTTAATTAGTAATGAAGCCACAGGAAAGGAATCAACCCGGTACTGTTGTTTAGTTTCTTGATTAAACATGATGTGATACAAATCATCACCTTCGTGCCAAATTCTAAACTCTGCACGCTGTCGATAATGTTGTTCAACGGAAGCAAATGTATCTATAGGGAGTAATGACTCCCCTTTAGTAATAAAAGGGGAGAGTAAATCTCGTACACGAGATTCTTTTTCAGCAAGCTGAAGGGAATATTCGGACATACTAATTAATCTTCAACTTTCTCTTTGGCAAGACGCACGCGTAACGTACGTTCTTCGAATACTGAATCATTCAGTTTGGTAATCATTTTATTTGCTGCATCTGCTTCTACTTCAACAAAGCCAAAACCTTTACGACGACCGGTTTTACGATCCTTCATTAAACGGACTGAATCTACGTAACCATATTGTTCGAAATACGCCTTTATAGCGTTCTCACTTACTTTATAATTTAGATTACCTATATATAAGGTCGTTAAATCATTAGTTTCGACTGATTCTTCAGTAGAACTAGTTGTTTTAACAAGTAATAGTGCAATACCAGAAATAACTGCACCGGCAGCAAATGCAATAGCAGAAGTTACCATTGGGAAAAATGGTACTGCGACAAATCCTGCAACAGCGATAATAGCTATAAGAACATAGCGTGTGACGTTAGACGATTTCATAAAGGACCCTTGTTGTTATAATAATGAAATGCAAAAGGCACAAACATATTACTCTTATGACTATTTTGTGCAACTTTTCACAGTTTGAGGCTTATGTACTGATAAATAGGCTGGTAAACGGCAGAGTAATGATTACTTTTTGAGCATTACAACACGATATTCAT
>JAQXDG010000039.1 GCA_029251505.1 Glaciecola sp.
CATGTTAGATCTTAAATTACCTAACATATTACCAAGACCTGGACGTGTAATCGTTGTACCTACTGACATGCGACCTACTAAGTCATCAGATAAATCAACTTTAAGATCTAACATGGGTAATACTAAATCGTATTCACCAGTAAAATCAACTTCTACTGCAGCACCGCCACCAGCAAATTGAGTGATCCATTCAGAACCACCAGCCCAGTAAACAAGTTCTGGTACACGACTTTTTGCAGGTGAAACGACTTCAGTGTGCTCGTAACGAAGACCAAAGTTAGCATCAACAATATAATCAGAAACTTCAAATTCCCATGCAGTAGATACATATAAACTCGTTGTTTCTTCGGTAATCTTATTCACTGGAAATTGATCAAAAGTACCAATTTCATACACATCACTTCCTACAACATCTTCAGTTAAAAATGCAAGTTGACGTGCAATGGCTTCATCAAAATTAAACGTGTAAGCATAGCCAGGTGACAATCCCATAGAACCTCGACCAAATTCGTCTAAGAATGAAGACAAATCCACTTGTTCAAACATGCTATCAGGGAAAATTTCTGCAAATGTACCGTTGTTAAAACCTGGTGCATTAGCGTTATTTGAACCACCTGAGCCACTCAACGATTGCTCAGTGAACGCGGCTCCAAATTTCACACCAGTAAGACCGTAACCAATATCAGGTAACCACTCACCTTTTAATTGATATTGACTAACTTCTGACTGGCCCGGTGTGCGTGTAAATATACTGAAATTTGAACCAATTTCACTTGGGTCTAGTGTTGTTGTACCATTATCCCAATTAATCGCATAAGCCGGAATGTCACCATCACGGAAAAAATATTCTTTTGTCGTCAATGCTGCAGAACCGAGAATAACACGACCTTGGGCATTCATACCTGAATCTAAGCCATTATCTGTGGTAGTTTTAGAACGATGCATATCAAATTCAAAATTCAACGAATCCGAATAATCAAAATCAATATTAAAACCTGTAGCACTTGAATCAACTTCCGTTGTTTCACGGAAAGCAGTGTAAGAACCATCATCACCCGATGAGTTATAATATATGGCTGTACCATTTTCATCTAACTCATAAGCATTGGCATTTCCACCAAATGAACCGTTCCATACACCCCAAGACAAAGAGTTATTGCCTGTTGTCGCTTTTGAGCTAGTGTGATCGAGCGTATAAGTTAACTGATCAGTGGCTGCAAATTGTAAAGTAATATTGCTGTTTAAGCGCTCACGTTGGATATCATCGCGAGCAAAGCTAATTTCCTGTGGGAAAAAAGCTGCCGATGCAGATTCTAATATTCCATCTGCATTTGGCGCCATAAACTGTTTAATAACATTTCCATCAGCATCCACACCTCTACCGTCAGTAACAACTGCACTGTCTGATAAATTTGGATTTAACTGCCAAGAACGAATATTCGCTGACTGACGTTGAAAATCACGACGTTGATGTGAAAAGTTTACTGAAACACCGATACGATCATCAGCAAAAGTATTACTGTAAATCCCAGCAATTTCTGGGGTCACATCTTTACCAGTAACATTTGACGAATCATATATTCCTTTAGTCATAAAGGAGAATTTTTGACCCGGACTATTAAGTGGTTTAGTTGTCACAATATTGACGGAAGCACCTAAGCCACCAGTAGGGACATCAGCACGTGCAGTTTTATAAACTTCTAATGCACTTACCCCTTCAGAGGATAAGTTTTCAAAGTTAAATGAACGTGTGAAACCCGTCCCTGACATTTGGCGACCATTTAAGGTGACTAAGTTAAACTCAGGACCGAAACCACGAACCGTAATCTGGCTTCCTTCACCATTGGCACGTGATACAGATACACCTGTAATACGCTGCAATGATTCCGCTAAGTTAGTATCTGGGAATTTACCCATTTCTTCGGCAGTAATCGCGTCTACGACACCGCTAGAATCGCGTTTCAACGCACTAGAGCTAATTAAGCTGGCTTTAATACCGCGAACGGCGATGACTTCAACATCATCATTTGCCTCTGCTGTTTCTTGAGCTGTAGCAGGCAAAGCAATAGCCGCAGTTCCGATCAGTAATGATACTGACATTGCAAGCTGTGTCTTTTTAAAGTTATTCATTTTCATAATCATTCTACTTATATTTAATGGCTAACGAAAACTTGGCTCCCTAAAAAGGAACCAAGGCCATGTTTATTTTTTCTCAAACAATTTTACATCGTCTATAGATACAACACCTACTTCTGCACCCATATCAAACAATACTCGGCTATTATCATCACCATATGGTGTACCTGTTGTGTCGTCATTGGTTATAAAAGTATAAGTGAACGTCTGCCATTCCATTCCCAATTCAACTACTGCAGTTGATGAATGATAAGGAGCGGCATTTAAACCAACACCTGCGATCATTGTTCTTTGAACTGATGCCTTTGCTGTAAATGTCATGACATATTCTTTACTTGGTACAAGCGTTAAAACTTGACTCAAGTTCACTGACCAAGGATCACCTGCAGCTGTTACATCCGCTTGGTAAAAGTTATTATCACCTTCAGCAACTATGTTACCAGCATTCCAACCTTCGATCTGAGCTGAGAAATCATGATTATTTATCAATTGATTAAAAGCAGTTACTGGAATGAGGCTAACATCATCTATCGAAACTTCACCTACATCAGCACCCATATCAAATAATACACGGCTGTTTTCATCACCGTATGGCGTTCCAGTTGTATCATCGATGGCCGACAACATATAAGAATAAGTTGTCCATTCAGCATTTAAAGTGACTAACTTAGTAGTTGAATGGTAAGGGGCTGCGTTTAGACCGATACCTGCGATCATTGTGCGACCAGCTGTGCCCTTCGCTTTGAACGTAAATATATAATCTGAACTTGGTACCAATGTTGTTACTTGGCTTAAGTTTACTGCCCAAGGATCACCTGCACTTCCTACATTTGCTGTAAAATATGCATTGGTACCTTCAGTGACAATTTCACCACCGTTCCAATTTGTATTACCTTCACCAAAATCGCGGTTTACAAGTAACTCACCACTTAAAGCTGTCACTGTCACATCATCAATGAAGACAATACCTACATCTGCACCCATATCAAATAATACTCGACTGTTTACATCACCATATGGTGTGCCAGTAGTGTCATCGTTACTTACGAATGAATATGTAAATGTTTGCCATTCAGTTGTTAACGCAACAACTTCAGTTGATGAGTGGTAAGGAGCAGCGTTAAGTCCTAAACCAGCAATCATAGTCCGTTCTTGAGAAGCTTTTGCTTTAAATGTTACTTCATAAGATTTACTTGGTACGATTGTTAATACTTGGCTTAAATTAACCGCCCAAGGGTCTCCTGCAGCAGTAACTTCTGCTGTATAAACCTTATTATCTCCCTCTGAAACAGTTGTACCAGCATTCCAATATGTAACATCATATTCGAAACCACCATCAACAACTAACTGTGTAGATTTTGATAATGAAACATTATCTAATATTACATCACCAATTTCTGCACCTAGATCGAATAATACGCGATTGTTTGCATCACCAAACGCTTCACCCGTTGTTAAGTCTACTGAAGCGACATGTAGTGTAAATTCAGCCCATTCAGTTGTTAATGCAACAACTTCTGTATCAGAGAAATACGGCGCAGCATTTTGGCCAATACCTGCAATTATGTTTCTAGCTTGTGAAGCTTTAGCTTTAAACGTTAAGGTATAGTTTGTCGCGGCCTCTAGTGTAAGGACCTGACTCACATTGACCGACCATGGGTCGCCTGCTGCACTAACTTCTGCAATAAGTACATTATTGTCATCTTCAACGATTACTGTCCCTGCTGTCCAAGGTGAAGACTGGGCATCATTAAATGAACCGTCAATAATTATTTCTTGTCCAATTGCATAAACAACTGGTTCCGGTGCAACGGGTTCTTGAGGCTCTGTTGGCTCACCACCGTTATCTGGTGTAGTCGGCGTTGTTGGTGCACTAGGACCAGCTGAACCATCAATGATTTCCATGTTATCAACACGGAAAACCGCGTCAGCACCTGAACCCCATGCTGGGAATAACATAATGACGTCAATTGCACTTGGGTCTAATGTCCCTGCGTCTAATAAATCTAACAAACTAAAGGTAAATGTTTGCCATTCAGCAGAAGGATTAACGCCTTCATTACTGGTGTTTAAGTTAACTTCAACAGCACCAGTGGCACCGGCTGATTCTACTTTTAACATCCAAGCTTCATTACCCGCTGCTGGAGCGTTCATTACTTTTAAGTCAAAACGCAATACACCAGTAGAGAGTAGGCTTGATGCATCAACAGAAACACCCGTACCACCATCAGTAGTGCGAGAGTTTAAGCCAAGTACAGTACCTGAATCACCATTTAGAACAGCAAATTCAGCAACTGAGCCATTTGTCGCATCATCAACAAATGCTGGCGTAGAACCACCACAGCAATCCCACAACGCCCAGTTTTCATTAACAGTACCTGCATCAATGAACGTTGCAAGTGGTGCTACAGGAGCTGCACCACCCGAGCCAGGAACATGAAACTTAACATCCGATACGCGGAATACTGCATCAGCACCTGAACCCCATGCTGGGAATATCATAATTACATCTAACGCACTTGGGTCAATTGAACCTGCGTCCATTAATTCGGCAATCGGGAAGGTGAATGTCTGCCATACATCTGATGGATTCACACCTTCAGAACTGGTGTTCAAGTTAACTTCTGTTGCACCTGTTGCACCAGCCGATTCGACTTTCAACATCCAAGCTTCATTACCGGCTGCTGGCGCATTGATAACTTTTAAATCAAAAGATAATACGCCATTAGCAGCAATTTCAGTTACATTTAAAGGTGCATCATTACCACCACTATCACTACGAGTGTTATAACCTAGCACTGTACCTGAGCTACCATTTAACACTGCAAACTCAGCTACTTCGCCCTTCTCTGCATCCGTAACTACTGCAGGTGTTGAACCACCACAACAATCCCACAACGCCCAATCTGCATTGGTTGAAACAGGGAATTCAGGATAGGTCACACCAACGGTGTCTTGTAATATTGCGATGTTGTCTAAACGGAATACTGCATCTGCACCGGTCATCCATGCAGGGAATACCATTAGAACATCAATTAACGAGATATCAACACCATTATCAGCAACATCTTGCAATGGTATACGATATGTAGTCCATTGACCGACTACTGGCGCATCGCCAAATGTCGTTAGATCAGCTTCCCAAGCGCCACCAGCCGCTTCATCGGCTTCAATTTTAAACTTCCAAACAGAATCTGGAGAAGTCGGAGCAGTCATCACTTTCATATCAAATGTAATGTACCCACCATCAATCATGCTTAAGGCATTATGAGGCGTTGCTCTTGAAGGAGACGTCGGATCTGAAGATAAAAATGCCGAACGTGTAATAACACCAAATACGGTGCCATCGTTACCGTTTTGCACTGCAAACTCGTATACATTTCCGCGTTCAGCATCATCAGCTACTAAGCCAGGAGTAGAACCGCCACAACAATCCCAAGCAACCCAGTTAATGTTGATTTCGTCATCAAAAATAGTAATAGGAGTTGGCGCGCCAGCAACTAATGTTGGGGCAGGTGCACGGCCTTCGACTAACATGCCGCCATCAGTTGTATCAATATCATATCCTGGTGCAACGGTTTCACATCCACGACCCGTATCTGGATCAGCTGAACATTTGTACACACGAACATAATCAACTTCTAAAGTCTGACCTTCCGCAAATGCGCTAGCGTCAATACCACCTTCATTAACACCTTCAGGCCACTGTCCACCGACTGCAACATTTAATATCATGAAAAAGTCTTGATCAAATGGAGCAGGGGAATAATCAGTACCTAATTGACCCGTTGCTATATCATATAGTTCTGCATACCAACCACGGTGACTTAGCCCTAATACAGTGCCGTCACCCGTCGTACGAAGTTTAGACTGACGTTGAGTGGCATAAAGAACATTGTTGAAATACCAACGTATCTCACCTTCTTGCCATTCAATGGCATAGGTATTAAACGAATCTGCCGGACTAGTCGTTGGCGTATGAGAGTTACCCGAGAAATCACTTCCTGGGCCTGCACCATAATGAATGGTGCCGTAAATACTTTTTTCTTCAGTACCATCTGCTCGCGCAGCACCTAAATTGACGGCTTCCATAATGTCAATTTCACCTGATTTTGGCCATCCGCCGTATACTGAATCAGTCGGCATCATCCAAAATGCGGGCCAAGAACCTTGACCTTTTGGTAATTTAGCTCTCATCTCAACACGGCCGTATTGGATATCGACTTTATTTTGAGTTGTCATTCGAGCTGAAGTATAAGGCTGGCTCGAACCTTCTGGAGCTGCTTTAGCTACAATTTTGAGCATACCATCACTAACAGATGAATTCTCTGCCGTATCTGTGTAGCATTGTTTTTCTTGGTTACCGCCACCAAGACAATTGACTTCATGTGTCCAATTGTCGGCATTAATGGCAGTCCCATCGAATTCGTCACTCCAGACAAGACGCCAGTCATCAACTGGTGCTGAAGGATTGACTGCGTTTAAATCAGTCTTTGTTTCCGTTCCACCGCCACAGGCAGTCAACGTTAGTACAGATAATACTGCACCTAATTTGGTGAAATTTGTCATTCTGTTTTTCATGTGTTCAACCCTATTAAGAAAAACGCGCCTAGTTAATGTAAGCGCTTACATCTATTTTCCAAAAAAATAGAAACGTAAATGTAAGCGCTTCCATAGCCAGTATAAATATTTAACAAAAAATATCAACTGTTTGTTAAAAAAAAGTAACCAATTGCAAATATAACTTGTTTAGACCCCAATAAACACCCATCGGCAATGTCTGATATGAGCAAGTGTAAAGGATAAATTACTATTCAAAGGGCTGAGAAGGCTGGTTTTACTCAGAGAGAGCTGGTGAGATATCACGTCTAGCGAGATA
>JAQXDG010000158.1 GCA_029251505.1 Glaciecola sp.
GCATAAATAAACAATCCCATTGTACTTTACTATTCGGCTTAGCTTGGGACCTGACCGTAAACGTGTTATTTGTGACATAACGATAATCCTGTAAAACAAATCTAGTGATATAAATTTAGTAACGAAAAAAGACGATTATTGACCTGCTGAATCTAATCCCTTATGCGCGGGAATACTGAGTTTTCTGGTAATTGCCAATGCACGGATAATAAAGGTTAGTGCCCCACCTATCACCAGTGCATAACCTTCACTAAGTGGTGTGTAGATAAACAGCAAACAATAGCTCATTGCCCCAAGTAAAGACGCTGTAATATAGATATCTCGTTGAAACACCACAGGGACATCATTGACAATCACATCCCTGATTATGCCGCCGAGACAAGCACTAAAGATCCCCATTATGATAGCCACAGGAATATCCATACCTAATGAGATTGCCTTTTGTGCACCTAACACCGTAAATAAAACCAACAATGTCCAATCGATGGCGAGCCGCCACTAACGCCCCAGATATGGCAAAAGCGATGGTCGCAGCAATGTTAGTTAGTAATAACAGGGTTAGCATTGTTTACAGGCACTGAACCGTCTGATGAATACACACAACCCAAGCAATCCTAGTGGTATCAATGGCAGACTCGAGCCACTGCTAGCCGCAGGCTCCGGAGTGGGTGTAGGACTCGGCGTAGGTGTGGGAGTTGGGGTCACTACAGCAGGTGCAGCATTAACAGTCACATTCACCGTATCATTGCTGCTTAAACCAAGACTATCAACGACAGTGAGGGTAACGACAAAGAAACCGGCATCCGCAAAACTGACTTGTGGGCTGACACCCGTCGCTCCCGTTGACCAAGTATAACTGACGATGTCACCAAAATCTGATGTCGATGCACTGGCATTTAACCCGATGGTTTCACCCTGTGTGACAGTAATATTTTCACCCGCATTAGCATTCGGTGGCGGCAAAAAACGTTCTACGGCAGTTTTACGCGTGCGATACCAGTTACGCCCCGTGCTAAAATCATACAAACGATAATCGCCTTGATTCGCCCACCCTGCTGGTCTATCTGCGATTTGATTATTCTGATTGGTCACATTATTCAAATCAGCATCGATTAATTGATGAACCGTGTTGATGTAAGTCAATGCATCCGTTTCAACCATTAGGCCAGCTCCAGTAACTAGCTCATAAGTATGACGTAAAAACTGCTGGCGATACTCGTCGATCTGCAAAATCTTAGTGACTAACATCGGAGTATTATTACTTTGACCAAAATTGATAGTTGACTGCTCACCGGAATCATCCATCAATAAAGATGTACCTAAGGTGTTATCAGTATCATAAGGGATGTAATGAAGTACCTCTTGTTCATCAATATAAAACAAGTAGTTATTGGCATTGCCCCAAAACCCATCCCAATGACCTAATACCGCTTCTGCTGCCATCGATTTTAAAAACAATTCCATATTAATATGACGGGCAACGTAATCGTGAAACTCAGTGCCCTCGAGCTGGGTAAAGTTAGTGGCTAAACGCACTAGCTGTTCATGTGCTTCGTCAAATTGACTGCCCTTACCTTTGTATTCAAAGCTTGCATCGTCACGATCCGCAACACCATCCCAATCCGCGGTAATACGAGAAAACAACGCGGGGCCGAACGCTTTATAATTTCCTTGCCACAAAAAACCACTGTCATTATCACTAGCAAAACGCTTATCGATATATTCTTTGCGATTAACACTTTCATTCAAACGATAAATGCCGGTGTAAACAGACGCTTGGTTAGCGATCTGCAAAAACACTTTAACGTGGGTGGAGGAATGGACGGTAAATATGCCAAAGTTTTGCATTATACGGTTGGATAGCGGTTCACGTACAAATGTCGAATCGTCCTTAAAGCGTTTGAGTTTTAACGCAGCAATACCTTGTAAGGCTTGATCATCGACAAACTCATCAAAGTCCAACGTATAGTTAGCTTGGATTAAGTTACCATTACTATTTATAGGTAAGACAAAGCTCGTGTTACCACTGAGTTTTACACCAATATTGTCTAAGGTATAGGTAACACCTAAATGCTCATATTGCATCGTGGCACTGACTTCATTGCGAACATTGGCGCTGGATTGTAATAACAGATCCCATTGGGCTTGACTGAAGCTAATAGTAATAGCTGATAAGGTACTATCATCATGCCAAAATTGGTGTGAGGCATCATCTAAGTAGGTGGTAGATTGCTGGGCAATCGCATTGGGACTAATAGATAAAAACAGTATGACAGTCATTGCCATACAAAAGGAATAAAATGGGGGGTTAGTCGTTGGGGTGTTAGCCATTGCAATGCACTCTCTTATTATTGAGAGGCAAGTTTGACACTAATAATCGAAGAGTACAATGATGAGATTGAATGATGAAATTTATTGGAATTCAGATACAAAAAAACACCAAACCGATTCCTAAGGATTAACCTTTAAACCAGATTTAGTGTTAAATTGCGCTGCGGGGTATGCAGCATATAAATGGCGGAGTGGACGGGACTCGAACCCGCGACCCCCGGCGTGACAGGCCGGTATTCTAACCAACTGAACTACCACTCCGCACAGGGATA
>JAQXDG010000160.1 GCA_029251505.1 Glaciecola sp.
ATATTGATGTTATGGCTTTTTTTATCCTATTTTAAAAGCCGTAATGATGTTTACTCATTTAGCTTAAGCCCCTAATTTACTCGCTATCTCTTTGATTGATGAATGCCTGACATCTAACCCTTTAACCAAATAGATAATATGCTCCGCGATATTACGATTGTGATTGCCCATTCGCTCTAGTGAACGTAACGCCGATAGGATATTCATCGCTCGTTTAATCGACTTGGGATCATCTATCATATGTGTCACTACAGTTTTCATAGCACTCTTAAATTCTCGGTCTACTTTTTTATCCGACTTTGCGACAGCGAGGGCTTGCGTCACATCTAATTGAGTAAACGCGTGCAAAGCAGAATGTAGCATGTCTTGAACGAGTACGCCCATATGCGCAATTTCATCATATCCGCCAGGCGCAGCACCTTTCTTCTCAAGTCGTAACGCCATTTTAGCGACTTTTTGTGCTTCATCACCTATGTGCTCAAGATCACGAATAATACGAGTTGCGGATAAAATCATGCGTAAATCAAACGCAGCAGGTTGGCGACATGCTAATACTTCGGTACAGAATTCATCTAAGCGTACTTCACGCATATCTACATCATTTTCAATTTCGATTACTTTTTCTGCGAGAGTTTTATTGGTTGAGACTATTGCAGTAACCGAATCTTGAATTTGTTGCTCGACAATACTGCCCATTTCTAATATTTGGCTGATGATAGTTTTGATCTCGGTATCAAAACTATTAGAGATATGTCTTTCTAGATACTTCTTATCCATTTTACGTTCCTGCTTTGCCTGTTTAAGGTATAAATTCATGGGTGTGCTGCGTAACATTTGTATTCGTCAATTCGTAAATATATTCGAATTAGCCAAAACGACCTGTAATGTACGCTTCAGTCAGCTCATGCTCTGGATTGGTAAATACACGCTTAGTATCATTTACCTCAATCAGTTTACCCATATGAAAATATGCCGTGCGCTGAGATACTCGTGCCGCCTGCTGCATCGAGTGAGTCACTATCGCAATGGTGAAATTTTGACTTAGCTCTGCCATGAGCTCTTCGATTTTAGCTGTGGCAATCGGATCAAGTGCCGAGCATGGCTCATCCATTAATATCACTTCTGGACCGACCGCAATAGTGCGAGCGATACATAAACGTTGTTGTTGACCACCAGATAGGCCAGTACCTGGTGCGGTCAGTCTGTCCTTAACTTCAGCCCATAGGCCGGCTTTGCGTAAACTGACTTCTACAATTTCGTCTAAGTCTGTCTTGCTAGCGGCTAAACCATGTACTTTAGGGCCATAAGCGACGTTGTCGTAAATAGATTTAGGAAACGGATTTGGCTTTTGAAATACAATCCCAACGCGAGCACGAAGTGCCACCACATCTTGCTTAGGATGATAAATATCATCTTTCTCAAGTCTAAAATCACCCTCTATACGACACGAATCAATGGTGTCGTTCATGCGGTTCATACAGCGTAAAAAAGTAGATTTACCACAACCGGATGGACCGATCATCGCCACGACTTCATTTTTGCCGATATCTAAACTGACGTCATGAATCGCTTGTTTGTCATCATAAAATACATTGACGTTACGCATCGACATTTTTGCATTATCAGAAAAAACGTTTCCGACGGTTTGTAAGGTAGATACATCTTGAGTGATCTGCGTATCGTTTTCATTTATTTTTGTTTTCATTATCATTATTCCTGTTCTTACCAACGACGCTCAAGGCGTTTACGTAGCCATATTGCTGCTGTGTTCATAGTTATAAGAAACGCTAACAGCACCATAATTGCCGCTGAAGTACGCTCCACAAATGCACGTTCAGGGCTATCTGACCATAAGAAAATCTGGACCGGCAAGGCAGTCGCTGGGTCGGACACTCCGCCTGGAATATCCACAATAAATGCCACCATACCAATCATTAACAACGGCGCTGTTTCACCCAAGGCTTGTGCAAACCCAATAATTGCTCCGGTTAACATACCCGGCATCGCAAGGGGCAATACATGGTGCAAGATTACTTGCATTTTTGACGCACCTAAACCAAGTGCCGCATCACGTATTGACGATGGTACGGACTTAATAGCGGCACGGCTTGAAATAATAATAGTCGGTAGAGTCATTAGCGACAATACTAAACCACCAACCAAGGGGATGGAACGGTGCATCTCGAAGTAACCAATAAATATAGCTAAGCCAAGCAAACCAAAAATGATTGATGGCACAGCAGCTAAGTTATTAATGTTCACTTCTATAAAGTCGGTGATTTTATTTTTTGGTGCGTACTCTTCCAAATAAACAGCGGCAGCAACACCAATAGGAAACGACAGCGCAATTGTCACCAATAAAGTGAACAACGAACCTGCCATTGCGCCCATAATACCAGCTTGCTCAGGTTCACGTGAATCACCAGAAGTGAAAAATGTGGTGTTGAAACGCTTTTTAATTTGTTTCTGATCAATCCACGTTTCTACCCATGCAACTTGCTGAGGATTTAATCGACCGACAAAGGCATCATCTTTGTTATCACCGCGGCTTTTATAATACGTATCGATGTCATCGTCGGCTAACAACCATAATCCCACTGTTTGATTCAATAATGCGGGGTTGTTTTCTAATGATTCGCGTAAGGTAAAGCTAGCGCCATTACTGACTAAGCCATACAGGTTACGGCGTTGCTTACGGCTTTTTGCATCGGTAAATTGCTCACGCAATGCGCTTTTGACGATCGCTGAGTAATCGGCTATTGCTAATTGCTGAGGATCATTCACATTGCTAATGTCCAACGCATCAGCATCATAATTTACTTCTACATACACATAGGTTTGTAAAAAAGCAGAGTGACCTTTGCCAATAATATCCGTAAACAATATCACCAAACATGCTAAACCAAACAGGATCGCTGCAACACCATAAGCTTTAAAGCGTTTTTCGGCGCGATAACGCTTGGCGAGGTTTTTATTAACTAAGTCAATTGTGCTAGGTTTCGCTGCACCGTCTTTATTTTGTATAGATTCGTTTTTCATTATTATTACTCGTACTGCTCACGATATTTTTTGACTACCATTAAGGCGATACTATTGAGGATCAAGGTGATCACAAACAATATCAGTCCAAGGGCAAAGGCTGACAGAGTTTTAGGGCTATTAAATTCTTGATCGCCGACTAATAACGTCACAATTTGAACTGTGACCGTGGTCACCGACTCCATAGGATTGGCTGTAAGATTGGCTGCTAGTCCTGCCGCCATTACCACGATCATGGTTTCGCCAATGGCGCGTGAAACAGCAAGTAAAATACCGCCGACTATGCCTGGTAATGCTGCAGGGATGATCACTTGTTTAATGGTTTCAGAATGTGTGGCACCTAGACCAAACGAGCCATCGCGTAAGGACTGTGGCACTGCATTAATAACATCATCTGATAGAGATGACACAAACGGGATAATCATTACGCCCATGACTAAGCCGGCTGCTAATGCGCTTTCTGAAGACACACTCAAACCAAACATGCTACCGGTTTCACGTAAATAAGGCGCAACGGTGAGCGCTGCAAAAAAGCCATATACAACAGTCGGCACACCGGCTAAAACTTCTAATGCAGGTTTAACAAATGTTCTGACTCTGGGAGAGGCGTATTCAGACAAATAAATTGCAGCCATTAACCCAGCTGGGACGGCAATGATCATTGCAATAGCAGAGATCAACATGGTGCCAGCAAACAATGGCACAGCTCCAAACGCACCTGAACCACCAATTTGACCCTCGCGAATAGCCATTTGTGGACTCCACTGAAGGCCAAAAATGAAGTCAAAAAAGGGTACACTTTGAAAGAATTTTATCGATTCAAATATGACTGAAAATACAATCCCTGCAGTAGTAAAAACAGCAATGCTGGCACACATCAACAATGCAATTTTGAATACATTCTCGACTTTCACTCGCGCTTTCAGATCAGGACTTACTCGCATCCATGAAAACCAACTTAGGCCCATCGTAACGCAGATAAAGACAACGGTTAGTGCCATCTGGCTAATATGTTGTAAGCTATTTAAACGCTCGGCTGCTGCAATGATGTAAGGTTCGGCTGATAACGTGGAAGTATCATTTATCGCCATGTTACTCACGGTATTGAGTAATAAACCTAACTCTGAATCAGACAATGCTTGTGTGCTGGAAGGCAATTCTTGAATGATAATTTGTTGAATAATATAATCATCAAATAATACCCATACCACGAGTATTAAAATACTAGGAATACCGCACCACAATGCTGATAGGGTGCCGTAATAGCCAGGTAAAGAATTGAGATTGCGGATCCCCTGGCTACCACCGGCAACAGCGATAGAGCGCTTGCGTCCCAAAGTAAAAGCCATCGCCATTAACAGCAAGGCGAGGATTAATAACATTGATGTATTCATATTGCCTCTATCGCTGTGCGCAGTTAAAGCTTTATTGGAGTTAAAGACTGCACATCAGCTTTGACTTGCTTACGCAAATCGTCGCTTAAAGGGATCATACCTTTGTCAGCTAAGTAACCTTCTTGACCAGACGCTTTGTTACTAATAAATTCAGCAAGAAACTCTTCAATACCTGGTACCACACCGATATGGTCTTTTTTCACATAGAAATATAATGGGCGTGAAACCGGGTATGTACCTTCAGCAATATTTTCAAAACTTGGGTCAAACCCATTAATTTTGGTGCCTTGGATAGTATCGGAGTTTTGGTCTAAAAAGCTAAAACCAAATATGCCAAACGCATTAGGATTTGCATTTAATTTTTGTACGATCAGATTATCGTTTTCACCCGCTTCGATAAATGCACCATCATCACGGACACTGTGACAAATTGATTTGAATTTGTATTTAAGGTCTTTGGATAATGCTGCGTCACCTGCTTTGCCTGCCGCTTTAGATTGCTTGCTAATATCGGCTATCCAGTCGATTTTTTTACAACCACCTTCTAAGGCTAATTCAGAAAATGCATCACGGGTACCTGAAGTCGGTGGTGGGCCAAGGACTTCAATTTTATACTTTGGCAGACTAGGATTGATTTCATTCCAAGTTTGATAAGGATTGGTTACTAAGGTTTGCGTGCCATCTGGGTTAGGCACTTCTTTACCCAAAGCTAAAAATAACTCTTTAAGTGAAATGGTCATTTGCTCAGCTTGATTAGAATTACCAATGACAATTCCATCAAAGCCAATTAACACTTCAACTACTCCGCTAACCCCGTTATCGGCGCATAATTGCACTTCAGATGGTTTGATACGACGAGAAGCGTTGGTGATATCAGGGAATTGCACTCCAACACCCTGACAAAATAATTTTAATCCACCACCTGAACCTGTGGATTCTACTTTAGGGGTTTTAAACTGTGTGGATTTACCAAAACGCTCAGCCACAACGGTTGAAAATGGATAGACCGTAGACGACCCAACGACGTTAATATAATCACGCGATGCGTGTGCGACATTCGCAACTAATAGCGAAGTTAATATTACAGATGCTGACGTTAAAAACTTTTTCATATTTTCGTTCCACATGCTAATTAATAAGGACGTGGTGAGTATATGACGAGGGTGTGACACATATATGACAGCAATATGACACTTTTGTGACGCAGCCTCAGGTTAATAGTATCAATGAAAAATTAACTTTTATTCGGGTTTAATCGCGATTTTTCATGATTTCATCAACGACATCGCGTGATCTGATTGTGCTCTTATGAAAAACGCTTATTGGTAATAAAACGCACCGGTCCAATCATAAGTCGTGTCAGCAATTGTTAAGCTATGCGTCGTCGACGCTTTGGCATCTAAATTTGCTAAGATAAACAACTGTTCGTTACCGCTTAGATCCGTGATCTGGATTGCAGTATACTGCTCATCATCGTACACAACTGCAAGGTTAGCAATATGACTTGATGAGTCTAATGATGCTTCAGTTACTGGGCTGTAGCTGCCATGCGGTTCAATCACGGTTGCAAAGGTAGTATCTTGCGTGTCATTACGACGAATAATAAGTGCCGCTTCACGACGGATATTAAACTCAGGATCGTTGGCACCCATGCGCGTAAATAACAACTCATCAGTCGTGTTGGTGGCAGACGTTAACGTATAGAACTGGCCTTCATTTAACCAAGATAATTTGCTGTTATCTACAGAAGGTTGACCTTGACCTTCTAAGTATAAATGCTGATATCCATTTTTCTTGCCTAATGGAGCCAATGTACTTGGTGAATCATACTCAAAATTAGTATCAATGACTTGGCCTAAGAAATAAAACGGTAAGTCATAGTCTTGCTTAGCATTTGTGGCAACTTTCATGATATCGAGTAAAAACGGCTTCGTGAAGTTTTCATCTTTTATCATCACCATCGTACGATGCATTTTGGTACCTGGATATGCATTGGTTTCCGTTGCACTCACCACTTGCACTTCTGAGCGTGAGTCATCATACACATATAATTCTGAATGATGCTGACTACCTACTGCGTATTTACCTTTAAAATGCATTTCTTGGTTTAATGATAACGTGTTGTGAGCAATCGTTGTTTTTGCCCAAGTTTGGTTTTCTTTGAGGTAGTTACCACCGCCTTTTTGACCGATATTAACAAAACGCGATAACCCATAGTCTTGCAATACTTCAGCACCTTTTGCATATAATGAAAAGGATAACTTATCATAATGGCCATGGCTTAACCCTTGTGCAGCATATTTGAATACATTGGTCAGCTCTTCGTTGCCATAACGTAACACTGCAACACCGCCTTCATCCCCGTTTGCTCCATCAGTCAGATTAACGGATGTTTTGACAAAAGGCTGGGCTTTGTTATCACGTATACCCATCGCTACCGCCAGACCGGCTTGGTCGAGTAATACTTCGTTTTGAGTCTGTGCGATGCTTAGTAATTGTGGATCTTGATTACCATAATGATACGCCACGTTAACGGCAGTGACTAATGATGGTGTGAAGTATGACATGCCTTTTTGGCCATCATTAAGTGGGAAAAACTTGCCATCTGCATCGGTCAAATTAAGTAACGCATCCACACCTTTTAGCAGGACGTTGTCTTTATGCTGCATTACGCCTAATTCTGGCTTCGCGTTTTCCATTCCTAATGCAAAGATTAAGAAAGGATACATCGCATAACGCTGATAATATGGACCTTCGGTATAGTAACCATCTGGGGAAAATGGTTCTTCCAAATTAGCTAAGAAACCGCGTTTTTGACCTTCAACTTTGATCGTACCGCCATCATTGTCAATCCCACCAACTTCAAGGCCATCGTCAACGATGCCATATAATCCACGTTGGATCAGTTCTTCGTCATCCATTACTAGACCAATCATACCAACCGCAGCATTACCCCAAGTACTGTGGTTGTGCACACGGTTATAAAACGCGGGATTAGCTAATGAAATATAATCTGCAAATGGGCGGAATAAGTTATTTTCTAAAGTAGAACGTTCTTGCGCGGATAAAAAATTATACACCGTATCGTACGCTTGACTCATATAAACTAACCAGTTGCTGTCATTCAAGCATTGCCAAAATAACTTACCAGGTGCATATGAACTAACCATAGGATGAATTGGGAGGTTTTTGTACATAGCTTCGTATTGAAACAACATATCACGCACATAAACGGCATATTTATCGTCTTGTAAAATTTGATATAACACACCTGCTTGTTGGGCGATGATGAAATTTTGTTTGTGACGATAATGGGTATAACCGCCAGAGAAATCTTTCGGGATAGGCGTGTCAATTCCGTCTGCAATTTCGGCGTCTACGATTGCTTTTACCTTAGCTAAACTGGCGTCAAATAAAGGCACTTTCCCAAGGTTTTTGCGGATTTGTTCAACCCCTTCTTGAGTTAAAATCAGATTAGGATGTTCTTTCGCTGAAAGTGACGATATGTTGATAAATACCAACACCATCAGTAATAAACTTTTCATCATTTTGATTGGCATGATAGGTCGTTCCTTGCGTGTAAATGTGTTTAAAAATTCTACCTTAATACTAACAGGACAAGGCAAAGTTATCTAATATAAACTAACCAAAATTTAGTTTTTTTCGGCATAAAGCATTACCAATTTGTGTTACCAAATGGCGTAACGAAGAAATCAACGTTATCCACATAGATAACAAAGTGTTGCTTGAGCAAATCGACAATACGTATTAACCACATTATGCTACGCGTATCCTCTTATATCTGATTAGTGTGGGGTGCTATAAAATTTAATATGATTGACTAATACATTAGGGATTATGATGCGATTCGAAAATGCCAGAGCAGCCTTGCAGCACGCAAAAACCTTTCATCAACAATTAGGTGATTTTTATCACTCATTATCTCCGCAAGTGACTCAGCCAAAAGCTAAATTATTACTCGACTATATTATTAACGGTGCCATTACTTCCTTGGGAGGCAGCGCTAGGCACTGCGTTAGAAGTACCTACATTGTATGGCAAAATAAAGCTTAATATTCCAGCCAATAGTCAGTCGGGTAAAAAACTAAGAATTAAAGGTAAAGGGCTTAAAACCAAAAGCACACAAGGTGATATGGTCGCCATCCTCAATATAGAAATCCCAATAACACAGTCAGATGAAGCGCATCAATTATGGCAGCAACTTGCAGCATTAGAGAGTGAAAATCCCCGTTCTGGTTAGTGCTCTTTTATTTGTCATTGAGATCATCAATGTATTGTCTGGTCGCTGGCTCAATCAGTTTAGTATTGTGCCACGCGACATAGCAACACTACCTTATATTATGACTGCGCCTTGGCTACATATTAGTATTGCTCATTTTTGGTCAAATTGTTTAACGTTCGTTATCTTATCTTTTTTGTTACTTGAGTTTGGTTTAAAACGTTATGCACTGGTGAGCCTGTTACTGATGCTCAGTACGGGATTGGTTGTGTGGATTTTTTGGTCGAGATGGTCAGCATCTTGGTGCAAGTGGTGTTGTGTATGGGTATTTTGGCTACTTAGTACTGGCGGGATGGCTCAGTAAACGGGTTTGGTTAGCGCTGATTTCTGTTGGAGTTGTGTTTTTTTATGGCGGGTTGATTTGGGGCGTGTTATCAACACAGTCTTATATTTCGTGGGAATCCCATTTGTTTGGTTTTGTGAGTGGTTTATTTTTAGCTTATCAATTCCGTCAATCTAAATAAAAAAGGCATGTCATCTAAGATGGCATGCCTTGGTTATTGTGTGATTACAATGGTACACAACGGGATATGACTTTAGCGAAGTACCGTATTATTGTGTTTGCGATTTCTTTATTGGGTTTTGTTGTGCCAATATTTAATGCGCGCCCAGTGTTGGTTATGATTATTTCACAAGCATTCAATGCCGTTATCCTACCTATTACCGTAGCCTGTATATTTTATTTAGGGAATCGTAAAGACTTGATGAAATCGCACACTAACACATGGGTAGCCAATAGTATTTTAGCTGCAATCTTAGTGTTCTCTATCTTTACTTCTTTCATTGGTGTGAAAGGCGTATGGCAGTTAATTACAGCGACGATATAAGACAATATTAAATAGGTTTACCTTTTGGTAGATCATTTTTAATAAACAGTTAACCAAATTGTACAGTTTGTGTTTGTACTTAACGTTTAGTTATTTATGTTTTCATAGTGTCTTGGCTCCTGTTTAGGAGCCTTTTTTTTGCCTGTTATTCGACAATAGAGCGGATCGTTATGATGTAATAAGTAAAGCATGCGAGTGGTGTTCAGATCACCGCATACAACCACTCTGGAGCCGGTAAGTCACCTAAAAAAGATTCATTAATCGGGTGTGACACAGTATCGACTGATGCATACCAAAAATCACTCTCATCCATTGCGCCATTCGGTACACCTTCAAATTGTACCCAATAATGATAATCATCACTGACTTGGGTCATTGTAAAATCCAGTCGGTCGGGATAAAAATCATACTGCCTCGTCCATTTACCATTATCACTTGTCGCAATAATTTGTACATGAGAGTTATTTTGCACCGTCACCTGAGTGGATACAGGATCGGTTTTGGCATTCATAGCATGAAAATAATTACCATCTTGTTTATGAACTCCATCAACATCTAGCGTGCTAGATAAGCCGCCACCGTTTTATGAATGGGGTGAGTGTATGTAATTGATGCGTCATTACATTAATTCCGTAACCAAGGCGACTAATGCTAACAACACAAAGCCAATTGCCATACGTAGGGTTAGCGTTGCAGCGCTGGCATCCGCATCACGGTTCATTTTAGGAATAAGATTCAGTACTGATGTGGCAGCGTGTAATATGTTCTGGGTGATAACGTCGCCCGCAGCTTGGCACTTATTACCCATCGCTGGCAATACTTTGCGATACAGATATTCAACGTCGAGATTGACCGACTTAAGCTCAGGAGGGTATAAGCCCATTTTGTTAAGCCATACAAATGCTAGTGCTGAGAAAAACAATAACTGCAATTGCGTCAACGTATGTGTCAAATCATAAGGCATGTAGGTATTTTCCCATGGTAGCATTTGATACAGTACCTCTGGAAAACTACCGATCAAAATACATAATACCGAGGCCAGACCCATTGCTACAAGCATATTGGTTGGCGCTTCTTTGGGGCGCAAGCCACTGTCGTGGGCAAAAAAAGCGAAGAATGGAATTTTGATCCCTGCATGGTGAAATACACCTGCGGAAGCAAAAAGTAGCATCAGCCATAAATATTCGTGACCGGCTTCAATCATCGCTGCCATGACCATACTTTTACTTACAAAGCCGCTGAATAACGGAAACGCGGAAATTGAAGCGGCACCGACAATACAGAACAAGGCTGTTTTAGGCATCGTTTTGACTAATCCGCCAAGATCAGATCCATTGACATGTCCAACTCGATGCAACACCGCCCCCATCGACATGAACAACAAGCCTTTAAAAATAACATCGTTAAAGGCATGTGCAACAGCCCCATTGAGTGCTAAGGCTGTACCAATTCCTATACCACAAACCATGAAGCCCAATTGGTTGATTAAGCTATACGCGAGTACTTTGCGTAGGTCGTTTTCGATAACGGCATAAAATATCGGGAAACAGGTCATGGCTGCACCGATATACACTAATACTTCTTCTCCAGGAAATGTCCTAGCAAGCATATATATAGCCACTTTGGTGGTGAACGCTGATAAAAAAACGGTACCGACGGGTGTGGCTTCGGGGTATGCATCGGCTAACCAACCATGTAAAAATGGGAATGCCGCTTTGATTCCAAATGCAAATAAGAACAAATATGAAGCCGCTGAGTCTAAGCCAATATAAGTAATGTCTAAGCTACCGGTGGCACGATAATGCATAATGGCTGCGATCAATAATGCGACGCCCGATAAGATATGCATCATTAAGTAGCGAATACCTGCATTACGAGCTGCTTCAGTGCGTCGAGCGAAGACTAAAAATGCCGACGTTAATGCCAGTAATTCCCAGAAAATAAACAGGGTAATAAAATCACCCGCAAATACTGCGCCGACTGCACTGCCGGCGTAAGCTAAGCCCGCCACAAGTTGCACTTTATCTTTGCTGTGTAAGCCATAAATCAAACAGATAAAGCATGCAATATGAAACAAATAGGCGAACAATAAACTGAGTTGGTCTACGGCGACAAGTTGTAACTGAAACACGTGTACATCGAGCATCATCGGGCTCGGTGATGGCGAAAAGAATAACCATAAACCATTAATCAATGGCACAAGTACGAGTGCATAACGCCACTTAATTGGGGCGACCCAAGCAAACATAGCGGCTAAGAAAAACGGTAAAAAGGCAGGGATAGCATAACTCATGATTGCGCCTCTTTGGTTGCAGTCGCTTGAGGGCTGTCATTAAGCGTTGGCGTATCTTGCTCATCAATTCGCGCATCATAATAATGCTCATCACGCATTAAGCCTTTGCGCATGATTTTGGCTAACACGACTAACACCACACAAGCGACAAAGCCATACAAGGCATAAAAAGCGGGGATTGTTTCAAAATACACATAAATATGTCGATGCACGAAAAAGTCCAGCAAGACCAAAATAATGCACAACGCATAAAACGTCTTTAAAATCAGAGCGACATTGCGCGGTTGATCAAAAAACGTGACTTCGCGTTTAGTGTTAGCAGCGTCACAAGAATCCGCTACGTCTGATGCGTTAGCTGGCGCTGGAGAAGATGGTTCAGAATGATTATTATTGTTCATAAGGCACCTATGATCCCGTCAACGATAACGACAAGCCATAAAAAATAGACGGATCAAAAAATAAGTACAGCGTGACGAATGTCGGTATCGCCATGCCAATCAAGCAAGCTTTGGGTGCTTCTTTAATTACGGTGTAATTAGGGTTTGTGAAAAAGAAAGCTCTGACAGGAATACTCAACAAGTAATACACATTCAATAAGGTGCTTAAGGTTAATGCCCCTAATACCGTCCAATAGAGTACAGCATTTTGTGCAAAGCCTAATGCGCCAGATAGCAAATACCACTTGCTCCACATGCCACCAAATAATGGGATCCCTATGATACTTAACGTGCCGATGGTAAATACGGTAAACGTTAACGGCATTGCCCGGCCCATGCCATTGAGATCACTGACGAGTTTTTTATGCATCGTGACTAATATCGCGCCCGCAGCAAAAAACAGCGCAATTTTACCAAAGGCATGCATGGCGATATGCATCCCTGCACCTATCACTGCTTGTTGAGTGGCGAGTAACGCGCCCAATACGATATAGCTGAGTTGACTGATAGTAGAATAGGCAAGACGTTCTTTTAGGTTATCTTTGCTCAAGGCTATGAGCGACGCGAGGACGATGGTGATAATTGGAAACCACAGTAAAATCTGATTGGCGCCTGACTCGGTGATAAAATCCGTACCAAAGATAAATACCACGACTTTGACCAATGAGAACACACCTGCTTTGACGACCGCGACCGCATGCAATAATGCACTAACCGGGGTAGGAGCAACCATTGCTGCTGGTAGCCATTTGTGAAACGGCATGACACCGGCTTTACTGATCCCCAAAATAAACATTAACAGCAGTGGTAATACCCATTTAAGATCGGCATGCCCAGCTAAAATACCACCAGAAGTAAAAGTGAGGGTATCAGCGAGGTAATACACCCAAATCATGGCAGGCAAAAAGAACAATATCGAGGTGCCCATCAATATCAGGATATATTTGCGACCACCGCGTTTGGCTTCTCGTGTGCCAGCATGAGTCACTAATGGATAGGTTGAAACGGTTAAGAACTCATAAAAGATAAACAGCGTAAATAAGTTTTCAGAAAACGCGACCGCCATGACACCGGCAATGGCGACGGCGAATAACGTAAAAAAGCGGGTTTGATTTTTTTCATGATGCGCACGCATATAGCCAATGGCATAGATGGATGTGGCGATCCATAAACCACTGGCAATTAACGCAAACATCAATCCAAATTGATTGAGAACAAAAGATATCGCCAATCCTTCAATAGGTTCTGCAAGAGTAAACTGAGCCGAGCTAGCTGCATCAAGGTGATTAAACAAATACACATTAATGCCAAACAAAATGCTGGCGGTGACAAGAGTGACTGCTTCTCGATAGTCAGGAAATTTATCTAACCTGGATATAACCAGTGCGCCGAGTAGCGGTGTCAACATTGCCGCCATTAACCAATATGTTAACGGGATCATGGTGCCACCTCGCTACTTAGCAATGCGGTCGCAATAGACTGTGCCGATTGATAAGGCAGCTCCGTATATAAACCAAAATACAAACAACCAGCAGCACCAATCCACAATGCCAATGATAAGCTAAATGGGGCTTTTGCTAGATTGATATCGCCGATTTTGACGTTTTGAATGACCATTTTGCGTTTAGAATTAAAATACATCGCTTCGACAATTTTCCACACATAAGCGATAGCCAAAACTGAACCGGCTAATATCGCGACCACGACAATCCATTTACCTTGAGCAATCGCGCCGCTTAACAAGTACCATTTAGTCACAAAACCAACAGTACCCGGTACGCCAATCAAACTTAAACCGGCTAAGACAATTGCGGCAAACGTCCACGGCATACTGCCGCCAAACCCTCTAAGTTCAGACAGCTTGGTAGTATTGGTACGATATAAAATAATTCCTGCACCCATAAATAATGTCGCTTTGATCAGGGCATGGTTAAATAAATGCATCACTGAGGCGGTGATCCCATCATTATTGAGTAGTGAAATTCCGATAATAATGTAGCCGATTTGCGCAACACTGGAAAACGCCAATAAGCGTTTCAGCTCTACTTGTTGCCAAGCCCGAAACGACCCATAAATCACACCGACACAACCTAATACTAATAAGATTTGAGGCAGTAACAACGCTTGCCAATAGGCGACGGGATAGAGGTCAAAGAGCACACGGATCAACACATAAATCGATACTTTGGTGGCGGTTGCGGATAAAAATATGCTAACAACGGATGGCGCATGTCCATAGGCATTGGGCAACCAGCTGTGCATTGGAAAAATCGCTGCTTTTAGCCCGAGCCCTAACAAGATAAAGATAAAACCAGTCATCACCAATTGCATGTCGGCAAAGGTCGAAAATCGGGTTGCAATATCGGCGATATTTAAACTGCCTGACGCGGCATATAAAAAGCCAACACCAATCAAAAAGAATGTGGCGCCTATAGTACCCAAAATCAAATAAGAGAACGCTGCGGTTAAGGCTTTACGCGAGCGGCCCATACTAATGAGGGCATAGCTTGATAATGATGAGATCTCTAAAAAGACAAATAAGTTAAAAATATCACCGGTCAAGGCAATGCCGAGTAAGCCTAATAAACAAAGTTGCAAAGCGGCATAAAATAGGCCGTAATTATTTTCATTAATTTCTTTGGGCACACTTTGCCATGCAAAAATCGTTGATAAACAGGCTATCGCACTGACGATCAGCGCAATAAAGGCATTGAGTGAATCTATTTTGTATTCAATTCCCCAAGGAGGGCGCCAGCCACCTAATTCATAGATTACATGCGAACCATCAATGACATCAAACAAGATAATAAAAGATAAAATCAAGGAGGTTAACGACACAATAGCGGTCAATATCCAGCTGATCGTGTGGGATTTAAATAACGCGGTAATAGGGGCGATCATTAACGGCACCACCACCAACAAAATCGTTAACTGCTCATTCATGATCTTTTTGATCCAAAGTAAATATCGCGTCTTCTTCGATGGTGTTGTAGGCTTCTTTGATGCGAATGACTAACGCAAATCCTAATGCAGTGGTGGCGACTCCAACCACAATGGCAGTCAGCATAAGTACTTGAGGTAATGGGTTGGAATACAAGGTGTAGGCTTCGTCGACAATCGGTACAGTGCCGCCTGTGACTTTGCCTAAACTGACATAAAACAAAATTACCGCAGTTTGAAATATTGCTAAGCCAGCCAGTTTTTTGATTAAATTCGTACGGCTAATCAAGGTATACAATCCCACCATCATAACAGCAATGATAAACCAGTAATTAATATGTCCTAAAATATACTCAATCATTCAGGGTCGACTCTCCGAGAAAAGGTAAAAAAGAGTAAAATCATCACAGCAGCAACCGTGATCCCGACCCCTAGCTCAATGACGATAATTCCTATGTGTTGCCCTGCTAATGGGGTGTCAGCTAACACGCTGTAATTCAAAAAATTGCCTCCTAACAACATTGAGACAACGCCTACGCCACCATATAACAGCACACCAAAGCTGGCTGCGACCCTAAGCGCCGTTTCTGGGATCACTTTTAATGCCGCATCTAAGCCATAGGTCAAGGCATACAGTAATATGGCAGTGGAAAATATAACGCCGGCTTGAAATCCGCCACCGGGACTATAGTCACCGTGAAATTGCACATATAAAGCGAACAGAATAATGATAGGGGATAACCACTTAGTGACGACCCGCAGAATTAAATCATTGATCATCATGTGCTTGTCCTCGTTTTTTGACGTGGATCTTGCGTCGTTGTCCGAGTAATAACAGCACGCCAATCCCTGCAGTTAATACCACTGTCACTTCACCTAAGGTATCAAAGCCACGATAGCTGGCTAATACCGCAGTCACTAAGTTAGGAACACCCGTTTCAGCTTGTCCTTGGGTAATGTAATGAGCTGCGACTTGATCATTTGGCGGGCTGTGGATCTCACCTAATTTGGCGATATCATGAGTGCCAAAAATTAATAATCCCCCCATCACTAAACAAATAATAAGTGGACCGATTTTGCGCTGTGTCGTACTGACCGCTTCATGGCCATCTTTAATTGACGCTAATGTCACGAGCATCAATACAGTTGAAATACCCGTACCGACTGCGGCCTCGGTAAAGGCGACATCCGGTGCATCTAACACCACAAACAACCCTGCAACCAATAAACTGTACAAGCCAAATAACATCGCCATGGCGAATAGATGTTTGGTTTTAAGTACTGCAATTGCCATGACTAATAAAAACACTAATAGGACAAGGTTTAACATCAAACTCATTGGTCAGCTCCTTGTGTTGAATTAGATCGAGAGGGTGTTTCACGTTCAATGGTTTGAATATGGATTTTTTGGTTATGGCGAAGACCCCAACGCCATGCACTATTAGCTAAGGCATAAGACGAAGCTGGGCTAGTAAACGCGAGAAACATAAAAATCAAAATGAGTTTGGCGACTGCGGTATACGAATCAGCTTGTAAGCCTAGTCCGAATAAGATTAAAAATGTACAAAGAGTATCGGTTACTCCTACGGCGTGTAAGCGAGCATAAGTGTCCGGCAGAGTAATAATACCAATCGCACCAATTACCCCAAGCGCGCACCCAATCCCGATTAAGACAAAACTAATGGTCTCAATTATCATGTGAGCTCTCCGAGTTGACGACATCTTGGCCTTCATCATTAGCAAAGAATTTACCACGCTCGACTAGGCGCAGTGCTGCGATAACGCCGACAAAATTGAGTAATGAATAGAGTAATGATATATCGAGTAAATCATGCCTTCCGCTGTAAAAAGCGTAAAGCGCAATGAGTAATACGGCTTTAGTGCCAAACATATTCACGGCTAAAATACGGTCAAAGACACTTGGACCAAGCAACGCTCGGCACACGCCTAAGGCCATCGCAATTAATATGGCTAAACCGGCGACAAGAAAATAAATGGTCATACTGGATCAACCTCAATTTCAGTAATGGCATATTGTTTGGGCATGATGTTCAGCATGTCGTTGTTTGCTAGATCTTCGGCACCTTGATTACTGATGGTATGAACTAATAACGTGTCGTCGGATAAGGCAATGCTGGATGAGCCCGGTGTGAGGGTAATTGCATTGGCATATAATACTTTGGCGACATCGTCTTTGTAAGGCATAGGAATGGTAATAAAGGTCGACTCTACAGGGCGAAAACCCAATATACGCAAGCTCACATCGATATTGGATTGTACGACTTTGATTGCCAGTTGATATAAAAAACGTATAAAAGTGAGGGTGACAAAAAATGTGTATCTTTCTTGATCAATTTTGAGCATGCGCCCTGTGATCCATAATGAAAAAACCACAGAAAACAACCCAAAAGTGAGCATGAGTGGCTCGAACATTCCGGACAATAACATCCACACGAGCACGAGTATGGCGGCAAGCCTAACTTTGTGATTCACAAGAACCTTCTCTTTATTTATTATTAAACTGAATGATGAGTATTCGATTGATGAATCAATGTAGCAACAAGCCGTTAACAATTCAATAATTTAATTATTCTAGATCATCTAATTACTTTGGGATAAGACACATTAGCATAGTAGAATGATTTTAATTATTATTTCACCTATGACTACGTGTATGAATAAGACCACCAAAAAACTCGATAATAACGTCATCAAAGCCTTAACCTTAGTTTGCGACAGTGCCAAAGAGGATATCGATGGCTTTGTTTGGCTGACGCACACGGCCGATTATTCGCGCTTTCCAGGATCGTTGCGCGTTATCTGTGTATTTGCTTCGGTTGCACAACTTATTGCCGCACAAGCTCAAGGCGCGGATCAGTGCTTAATTAAAGACATTCAACAATCCTTGTTTACAGCGGGGATATTACTCAAAAATGCCAAGCAGCATGTTACCTTTGATAGTGAAGAATCAGGTGCTGAGGCGAGGTGGTTAAGCTAGCAAGATCACGCTCACTAAAATTGTAACTATATGTAATAAAACGACTTTCGCCAAATAGGAATGCCCATGCTCAACATGGATTTTGCACAACAACTTTTCATCAATACCCACACCCAACCATGGCAACCGAGTCCAATGGCTGGCGTTGATCGTAAACCCTTAGCCCGAGAAGATACCGAATCAGGACATGCCACGAGTATTGTCCGGTATGCCCCCAACTCACATTTCAACACGCATTTTCACCCGAAAGGTGAAGAAATATTGGTTTTGGCAGGTATTTTCAGTGATGAACATGGCGATTATCCTGCCGGTACGTATTTGCGTAATCCACCAGGGTCTTCGCACGCCCCATTTAGCCAAGATGGCTGCGAGTTATTCGTTAAATTATGTCAGTTTGCTGCGGACGATATGGCGACGGTAAGGGTTGATACCAATACTACCGCATGGCTACCAGGGCAAGGAGGCTTACAAGTTATGCCTTTACATCAACATCATAGCGAATATGGTAACGAGGGTTGCGCGTTAGTTAAATGGCCTGCGGGTGAGCGTTTTCAACCCCATCGGCATTTTGGTGGAGAAGAGATATATGTGATCTCAGGGACGTTTATGGATGAACACGGTGCGTATCCACAAGGCAGTTGGCTGCGAAGTCCACACATGAGTGCACATCATCCTTTTGTAGAAGAAGAAACGGTTATATGGGTCAAAACCGGCCACATGTTGATGCCTAACTAAGTATCTAAGCGACTAAGCGACAAAAATCTATGTAGTCAGAATATGGCTAACACTATACATACACCAAGTATTGCCACCATTGAGCTTTGCTTCTGTTAACGCTGTGTTCGCATTGTCATGAAGGGTCATCATCGTCGTACTTCCCTCAGGATATAATGAGGCTACGCCAATACTCATGGTGACTTGGATTGGCAAATTTTCGGATAGAACTTTAATCTGCAAAGCGGATATGCTTGCTACGAGCTCTTTGGCACAATTAACCGCATGGGAAATCTGTGAATCGGATAGTATTACCGCAAACGTTGTTGGATTAATATGGGCAACGGAGTCTCCTGGACGATTACCGAAATCACGAATCGCATTCGCCACCGCCAACATGATCTGAGATGATTGCTGCGCGTTTAAGGGGGCTAATATATCTTGAAGATTATCGATTTCACAATGGAGCAACGTTAAGGGATAATCGTAACGCTTGCATAAATTCCATTCGGTTTGCAGCTCTTGCAAATATTTATAATAGTTATTGATTTTCGTCTCAGACTCTAAGGCGGCAAGTGTTTTGATTGTATTCGATTGGCGCGATATCTTGACGTGATTATTAATCCGTAAACGGAGCTCTCGTGGATCAATCGGTTTGACTACATAATCGACACAACCAATATTAAATGCACGAGTTTTGCTGTTAAGCGTGTTGTTTCCGGTTAAAAATATAATCGGAATATGTGACGTTTCTGGTGCCTGAGTCAATTTTTCACACAATTCAAATCCATTCATACTAGGCATATGAATATCGATTAAAAATATATCCGGTTGTGGCTGCTGAAATCCATAAATAAGGGCTTCTCGACCATTGTTGGCAAATGTGAACTCAAATTGATCCGACAGCTGATTTAATATGATTTGTAAATCCATTGGATTGTCATCGATATACAAGACTCTGAGTTTAGGTTGTTGAAACGTTGTTTGTCGATCCATCATAACTAATAGCGTTCTTTCCTAGTAAATGTCACGTTATCTATTATTAATATTAGGAAAATCTCAAGTAATCGCAACGTTATCGAATAAATAATTTCGATATTGGGCTAGGTAGGATTATAATAGGATTTTTGTCATTCAACTGAGCAGACTCGATGACTAATTTTCTCAATTCTTCGACACAATCTTCGGTAAAATGGGATCGCGAAGACGCTGATGCCTTGTATGGTATTTCTAAATGGGGTGCTGGTTATTTCGCCATAAGCGATAACGGTAATTTATGTGTCACACCCGATGTAGAAAAGCCGCATATGCAAATCGATTTTGCGTCCGTCATTGCTGAAATCCAACAACAAAAAATTCAATTTCCAGTTGTTGTGCGTTTTCATGATGTATTGCGTGCACAAGTTGTGCATTTAAATAAAGCCTTTAATGACTGTATGGTTGAAGCGGAATACCAAGGCATATACCGTGGTGTCTATCCCGTAAAAGTTAACCAGATGCGTGAAGTGGTTGAAGAAATTGTTGATGCGGGTAAGGCCTACCATTATGGTTTAGAGGCCGGTTCTAAAGCTGAGTTATTGACTATTATGGCCTACAACACGACACCTGAAGCCTTGACCATCCTTAATGGTTACAAGGATGAAGAATTTGTGCAACTGGCTTTTTTAGCGCAAAAACTGGGTCGTAACGTATTGATCGTGGTTGAGAAATTTTCAGAAATTAAAATGATTGTCCGTATTGCCAAAGAACTTGGCGAATCTCCGATGATTGGTTTACGCGCTAAAATGAGCGTGAAAGGTCGTGGTAAGTGGGAAGGCAGTGGTGGTGATCGTGCAAAATTTGGACTCACTATTAGTGAAATTATTAATGCTGGCAAGTACCTTGCGGAAGAAGGCATGGGTGATTGCTTAAAATTATTACATTTTCACATCGGTAGCCAGTTAACGGATATACGTGCAGTAAAAGAAGCCATTAATGAAGGCGCATTAATTTATTCTGAGTTACGCCATCTTGGCTTTAATTTAGAGTATGTGGATATCGGTGGTGGTTTAGGTATTGATTATGATGGTACCAAATCGACGAATGACTCATCACGTAACTATTCGATTGAAGAATATGTTGCTGATGTGGTTTACGGTATGAAAGAAGTATGCGATCTAGAAAAAGTCCCGCACCCAACATTAGTCAGTGAATCAGGGCGTGCGATTACAGCACATCACAGCTGTGTGATCACCGAAATCATGGGCGAAATTCGACCTGATTCGTCTCAAGCTGATTTGACGATTGGTCATGATGAGCATGTTATTTTGACTAATATGCGTGAATTAGCGTCTTCGATGGATGCGGCGACCAATCTACAAGAAGTCTTCAATGATGCGTCTCAATATAAAGAACAAGCGAATGATGCATTTAAATTTCGAGTCATTGGCTTAACTGAATTAGCTCAAGTCGAAACATTGTACTGGCAGATCATGCAAAAGCTGCATCTGCGTTATGCTGGCGCTGAGTTTATTCCGGAAGAAATCCAAGCGTTGGCCTTTAACTTATCCAGTCAGTATTTATGTAATTTCTCTGTTTTTCAATCTGCCGCAGATACGTGGGCGATTGATCAGATTTTACCGGTTGTACCACTGACCCGATTAGATGAAGAGCCAACCGTAAATTGCTCATTGGTTGATATTACCTGTGACTCTGATGGCAAAATCGATCAATTTGCGGTGGGCCGTGAGATCTCTAATGTGTTACCGATGCATCCGTTGAGAAAAAATGAAAAATATCATTTAGGGCTATTTTTGACCGGCGCTTATCAAGATGTAATGGGTGATATGCATAACTTATTTGGTCGTTTAAATGAAGTGCATATTTTTAGTTATGATGATGATCCGCAGGATTTTTATATCGAAGAAGTCGTGCATGGGTCGTCGGTAGAAAATGTATTATCGGTGATGCAGTACAATCCTCATTCGATGGCGATTGATGTTAAACGTGAAATTGATCGTCGCGTCGTTCAAGGGGTAATGAAACCGCGTGAAGGGGTTAAGTGGACGGATTTTTATGAAGATTGCCTCAAAGGGTATACCTACCTAAAAACCCAATGATCACGCATATCAATGTGACCCAACCATATAACTGGGCAATGGTGCAGGCGTTTTTATCACGTCGTGCCATTGCTGGTGTCGAAACGTGTGGGCCATTGAGTTATGCTCGCTATTTTGATGAACGTCCTTTCTATTCGGTTACTACCAATAATTCTACTACTGAAAATCATTCTACAGGCGTGGATCAACCTTCAAGTTGGTTTTGTGCCACTTATGAGCCTGATCTAGCCCGATTTACTGTGGAATTACAGTTGCATAAGGCTGAGTGTGCCGATGCCGTCATTGCTAATATTACGCGTGTATTAGATGCACACCAAGCTATGCCGGTGATCACCAAGGCGCTGTTAAATGCTGGATTTGCTGCAAATGAACTGACGCCGGGCATTCGCCTCCCTGCCACTTGGTCTCCTTTTGAGGCCCTGATCCGTGCCATCGTCGGTCAACAAATTAGCGTTACTGGGGCGGTAAACATCCTTAATCGCTGGGTCGGGGAAATCCGCAGTGAGCAGCATGTTGGGCAAACCGGAGCGCTAAGCGGCGCATTGCAGCAGTATCATTTTCCTAATCCTCATGAAATAGCTACGTATGATACGTCTAGCTTACCCATGCCAAAAGCCCGGCAGCAAACGTTGAATGTCGCTGGCAGCTTTGCCCAAAATAATGCATTATTAGATGTCGATAATGTCCACGCATTATTAGCCCTAAAAGGTATTGGTCCTTGGACGGTTAATTATGTGTTGATGCGCGGTTTATCTGCACCGGATGTGTTTTTGCATAATGATTTGGTGGTCAAAAATCAGCTAAAACGCTTTACGATCGACCCTCAGAAGGCTGCCCCTTGGCAGAGTTATGTGTGCATTCAACTGTGGGAGCATGCGAATACATGATGTATCAACAATCCTTAATGACGCCTTTAGGTGAACTGGTTGTTAGAGCGAGTGAGTCAGGGATCACACATGTTGAATTTTTAGATACGACAGATAGTCAACAGACCGATAATGAGGGTCGTTGTATTACAGAGTACGGCAATGCGATCACCGCATTAGGTATCGAGCAGCTGAGCGAATATTTTGCCGGAGAACGACAGATCTTTGCTTTGCCATTAGTACCACAAGGAACCGAGTTTCAACATAAAATCTGGACTGCATTGCAGACCATTGAGTTTGGGTTAACCTGCAGTTATGCTGATATTGCCAAGCATATTCATCAACCTACGGCTGCACGTGCGGTGGGCATGGCGAATGGTAAAAATCCGATAGCGATTGTGATCCCGTGTCATCGCGTGATAGGAAAAAATGGCACGTTAACCGGTTATGCCGGTGGGTTAGATAAAAAATCATGGCTGCTGCAACATGAGCAAGCCGCTTTTACATTAGTAGGTTGATGTCTTTTGCCAATTAAATATTTAGTCGAATTATTGTTGTTAGGGGCGATCTGGGGATCGTCGTTTATGTTAATGCGCATTACGTCGCCTGATTTTGGTATTTGGGCGGTGGTTGAATTGCGAGCGTTGCTGGCGACATTGGTGCTATTACCGTTTGTTATCGCTAAGCGTCAGCTGGGGGATATACGAGTATTTGCTAAACCAATTTTTGTGGTGGCGCTGACTAATACTGCGATCCCCTTTAGTTTGTTTACTTACGGTAGTCTGCATTTACCTTCTGCGCTGACGGCTTTATTAAATGGCACTGCGCCTATGTTTGGTGCGTTACTCGCCTGGTTGTGGCTCAAAGAGTCCATGACTAATTTAGCCAAATTAGGTTTTGTCTGTGGCTTTGTTGGTGTGTACTTACTAAGCTACGAGACCTTAAATTTTCAAGGGGTGAGTCTAGTGCCTGTGTTGGCTTGTTTGGTGGCGACGTTTGGTTATGGCTATGCGATTTGTTATATCAAACGCCATTTAGCACAAGCTAAACCGCTTGCTATTGCTGCGGGCAGCCAAGCGATATCCGCATTAGTGTTGTTACCGATGGCGTTGTATTTCCCGATGCCAGGCACACCGGATTTACATAGCTGGTTTGCTGTGGGCTTTTTAGCGATTGTGTGTACCGGCGTCGCTTATATGATGTATTTTCATTTGATTGTTAATATAGGTCCTTCTAAAGCGATTTATGTCGGATATTTAGTGCCGATGTTTGGCTTAATTTGGGGCGCATTAATATTAGATGAAACAATTTCGGGCTATATGATTGCTGGTGGATTAACGATTTTATTAGGTATTGGTCTCACGTCTGGGGCTATATCTGTTTCTCGTTTCCGAAGAAAAACTGTGGTAAATCAATAGCCGTTAACGCTGCTTTTTGATATATTTTCGCCAATTATTTAATAAAGGACTTATTATGGCATTGTCTGTCGTGATTCTTGCTGCTGGTAAAGGCACAAGAATGCAATCTTCTCTTCCCAAGGTACTTCACCCAATTGGCGGTGTGCCGATGGTGCAGCGCATTATCAATACGGTCAATAAATTAGGGTCAGATCCAATTAAACCAATTAAGATTGATTCGATTAATCTGGTCTATGGTCACGGTGCTGACTTGCTAAAAACAGCGCTATCGAACAATACATTAAACTGGTGTTTACAGGCGGAGCAATTAGGGACTGGACATGCCGTGCAACAAGCCGCGGAGTTCATAAACCCACAAGATGATGTCTTGGTATTAGTTGGTGATGCGCCATTAATTAAAGCTGAGACTTTACACAAACTATACGCGGTGAAAGCGAATGCAGATGTGGCGTTACTGACTGTTGATTTAGCCGATCCTACAGGCATGGGACGGATTATCCGCGATGCCAGTGGTGACAATATTACTGCTATTGTGGAACATAAAGATGCGACCGATGCGCAGCGAGAGATTACTGAAATCAATACCGGTGTCATGATCCTCAATGGGGCTGATTTGCTCGGTTGGTTGGAAGGATTAGAAAACAACAATGCCCAAGGCGAGTTTTATCTTACTGATGTGATTGCAATGGCCGCGGCACAAGGTAAATCCATTCATTCTGCGCAGCCTGAGTCTGCGGTTGAAGTAGAAGGGGTGAATAATCGTGTGCATTTGGCAAAACTAGAACGTGCGTTGCAATTAGAAAATGCACAACAAGCGATGTTGGCAGGAGCGACATTAGCTGATCCTGCGCGCTTCGATGTACGTGGTGATTTAACGGTTGGTAATGATGTCTTTATTGATGTGAATTGCGTGTTTGAAGGCACTGTGACACTAGGCAACAATGTCCGTATCGGCCAAAACTGTCTATTACAAAATTGTACCGTTGCTGATAATACGGTTATTGAAGCTAATTCTATTATTCAAGAAGCACAGGTTGGCGAGGCTTGCCAAGTAGGGCCATATGCGCGTTTACGCCCTGGTTCAGTGTTATCGAAAAAGGCCAAAGTCGGTAACTTCGTTGAAATGAAAAAAACCACATTAGGCGAAGGGGCAAAAGCCAATCACTTAACGTATTTGGGTGATGCGATAGTGGGTGCGTATGCCAATATCGGGGCAGGGACAATCACCTGTAATTATGATGGCGTAAATAAATCGCAAACGATTATTGGTGCCAATGCCTTTGTTGGGTCAAATAGCTCATTGGTCGCACCGGTTACGATAGGTGACACGGCTACAATTGGAGCCGGCTCAGTAGTGACTAAAGACGTCGAAGATAATGCGTTGGCGATTGCCCGTGCGAAGCAACGGCATTTGACTGGCTGGGAACGTCCAACTAAGAAAATGACTTAGCAAGTTAATATTGTGTTTTTGATATCATAAGTTATAATTCGAAACTTAATCGTCAATATGAAACTTATCAATGTCACGCAATGCACAACGCGCTACTGCAAATTTACGCCATATTACTGATGTGATCGCATTAAACGGTCGCGTTGGTGTGGTGCAGTTGGCAAACTCACTATCTGTCTCGGAAGTTTCGATTCGAAAGTATCTAACTACGTTAGAGCAACAAGGTGTGTTGATCCGAACTCATGGTGGCGCTGTGGCGAATGCCAGTTCTCATGTTCAGCCTACTGCTATCCCCAACCTCAATAACGTGCAAGCATCATCTTTATCCCAACCCGCGATTGTTGACAATGATCCATGCAAGCGCGCGATTGCGGCGACGGCTGCAACGTTGATTTCGCCTTTTTCGAGAATTGTGGTGGATAGTGGCAGTACTACGGCGCACCTTTTACCTTATTTACAAAGCATCGAAGGATTGGTCGTCATGACTAATTCCCTACCGATTGCGACGGCGTTAACTCAAAAAAGTAATAACGCGACTGTGCTAATGAGCGGCGGTACTTGGGATCCATTATCCCAATCTTTCCAAGGGCAAATGTCTGAAAAGATGATTGCGTCCTATAATTTTGAAATGGCGTTTGTGGGTGCTTCGGGTCTTGACCTGGCTAAAGGCACGACGACATTTCATGAGTTAACGAAACTCAGCCAAGTCATGAGTGATTCATCTGAACAAACCATTGTGTTGGCACAATCGGATAAGTTATTCAAAAAAATGCCAAATATTGAACTATCGTGGGGCAAGATCTCAACGTTAGTGACCGATAACCTATTAAATGATGATGCGCAGCGTCATATACAAAACTATGGTGTGCGGGTCATCTGTACACCACCAATGGAGAAATAAGCATGTGTGGAATAGTGGGCGCTGTTGCCGAACGTAATGTTGTTGAGATTTTAATTGAAGGCTTAAGACGTCTTGAATACCGCGGTTATGATTCTGCTGGCGTGGCATTATTAAGCCCTAATGGCGAATTTTCTCGTGTCCGTCGTATTGGTAAAGTGCAAGCGTTGGCTGATGCCATTACGGATGAAAATGGTGTTGGTTCAACAGGAATTGCTCACACACGTTGGGCGACGCATGGTGGTGTTACCGAAAACAACGCCCATCCTCACGCTTCATCTGAGCGTATTGCGGTAGTCCACAACGGTATTATCGAAAACTTTGCAGACTTGCGCATGCGTTTGCGTGACAAAGGCTACACTATCAGCACTGATACTGACACAGAAACGATTGCCCATACGGTGCATTCGTTATTAGACACTAACGATACGTTATTAGCTGCGGTACAAGAGGCCGTGACTCAGTTTACGGGTGCGTATGGAACGGTGATTATGGATCGTGAAGATCCTTCACGCGTTATTGTTGCGCGTTCAGGTAGTCCGTTGGTGATTGGTTTGGGTGTTGGTGAAAACTTTATCGCTTCAGATCAGATGGCGTTGTTACCTGTGACACGTCGTTTTATTTTCCTTGAAGAAGGTGATGTGGCTGAAATCACACGTCGTGAAGTGAATATTTTTGATGTGGATGGTCTGCCAGTTGTTCGTGAAATCGTAGAATCAACGGTTGAGCACGATGCGGGTGATAAAGCCGGCTATCGTCATTATATGCTTAAAGAAATCTATGAACAGCCGACGGTAATGCGTAATGCGTTAGCGGGGCGCGTCAGTTTGGATGGTTTAGCACCAGGTATTTTTGGTGAAAACGCAGACGAGCTGCTTAGTAAAATCAAACATGTACAGATCATTGCCTGTGGTACATCATACCATGCCGGCATGACTGCTCGTTATTGGTTAGAGCAATACGCGAATGTGTCGTGTAATGTTGAAATTGCCTCTGAGTTTAGATACCGCAAGTCGGTTGTGCATCCTAATAGTTTATTAGTCACGATTTCCCAATCCGGTGAAACGGCGGATACATTAGCGGCGCTGCGCTTAGCCAAAGAACTGGGTTATACCGCCAGCTTAACAATTTGTAATGTGGCGGGTTCGTCATTAGTACGTGAATCTGATATGGCGTTTATGACCAAAGCCGGAGCAGAGATTGGTGTTGCGTCAACGAAAGCATTTACCACACAGTTGGGCGCGTTCTTAATGCTGACATTAGCACTAGGACAACACAATGGCATGAGTGATGCGGCGCGCACAGATATTTTAGCGGGTTTGCAAAGTTTGCCATCTAAATTGGAAGAAACCTTAGCGTTAGCGGAAGAAATCGCTGATTTAGCGGAAGAGTTTGCCGATAAACATCACTCGTTATTTTTAGGTCGTGGTGAACAGTATCCGATTGCGATGGAAGGGGCGTTAAAGCTCAAAGAAATTTCGTATATTCATGCAGAAGCCTATGCATCAGGTGAATTGAAACATGGTCCTTTGGCATTGATTGATGATGAAATGCCTGTGATTGTCGTCGCACCAAACAACGAATTGTTAGAAAAACTTAAATCCAACGTTGAAGAAGTACGTGCTCGTGGCGGCATCATGTATGTGTTTGCGGATAAAGACGCACATTTTGAGTCAGATGAAACGATGCGCGTCATTAATGTGCCGCATTGTGCAGAGTCAGTTGCACCGATTATCTACACTATTCCGTTGCAGTTGTTGTCATACTATGTGGCATTGATTAAAGGCACGGATGTGGATCAGCCGCGGAATTTGGCGAAGTCTGTTACGGTGGAATAAACTTATTATTGTTTTTAGCCTTGTATCGTCTTTTGCGTTTTTTAGAACGTAAGGCCAAATATCATGTGCTTTGACAAAAAAATATCATACTTTGTGTTCAGATTTTCGGCGGGGTGTGACTTAAACTCTGAAATTTAGGCGTTGCCACATTGTACTAAACAGGTTGTCGACTTAAATATCGGCGCGTGTGAGCAAATCCATTTGATACCCATACTGAAATCTAGTGTACCATACCATCATGTTGATAAACTCATCAGCTCCATGATAAAGATGATGATGTAGATGATGATGTAGATGAAGATGATGATAGCGCAACATCGCGTCGCTCGGCGGTCCTTCTCGACAGGCCCGGTGGCAGCGGCTTATGAACTCAAGGTGGATGCGGGGGAGGTGCGACGAGATGACGCGCAAGTCGCTCTGGCGGCAAAATTCGATACCCTGCACGAGTCTCTTGCCTCGCTCCCACCAGTACCCGTACGCACCGACGATCCGACAGAGAACAGCTGTACAAGCAGCAGTCCACTGTTACTGTTACTGGCGCGATCTCTGGCATCCGCCCAGTCCTTTCTTCGAAAGAAGTACCATTTGTGGTCTTTTGGTCCACCACCGCGAGGCATGTACATTCATGGATCAGTCGGGGTTGGCAAGAGCTTTCTAATGGATCTATTTTACGCATCGGTTGCTGTTCCTGATGATAATTCTTGCTGTAATAATGATACCCACAGCCACAAGCACGCAAAGATTACTAAACGCCGCGTCCACTTTCATGAATTCATGCTAGATGTCCATCATCGAATCTTTGTTTACAAACAGAAGCACCCACGAGGTGATGCGATTCCCATCATTGCGCAACAATTGGCACAAGAATCCCAACTCCTCTGTTTCGATGAATTTCAAGTGACAGACATTGCCGATGCCATGATTTTGAAGCGACTGTTTTTATTATTATTGGATTGGAATGTCGTGGTAGTGGCCACCTCGAATCGACATCCCGATGCCTTGTATGAGGGAGGCATTAACCGATCCCTCTTTTTGCCATTCATTGACATGTTGAAACACACGTCCGACATTATTTCCATGGAAGATTCCCGCAAGGATTATCGACTCGAAACTCGAGCGGGTGCTCAATCCTATTTTTGGTCAAACAAGGATGTTCATGGCGATAACAACATCCAGGCGCAGTTGGAAGAAATATTTGGTGGCATTACATCCGGAACTGAGGCCGAGATTATTCCCGTTCTCTTTGGTCGTACCGTCCAGGTCGCCCGATTGAATGACCGGTGCGCCTGGTTTGACTTTTCCGAGTTGTGCTACCAACCGCTCGGGGCGGCCGATTATATTTCCCTCTGCCGCCGATTTCCGGTCCTCATCATAGACCGTGTCCCCCAACTGGACGCCAATCACCTCAACGAAGCGCGACGATTCGTGACCCTCATTGATGCGTGTTATGAATCTCACACCCGCTTGGTACTGGCGGCACAAGTCCCGCTCGACGAATTGTTTGTCGATTTTGAAGCGCAAGTGCAAAGCAGTGATGGAGATGAAGAATTGTTTGTCAGTGAGAAGGGAGGAAACTCGAGTTCCTTTGCTACAACCATGATTCGCACCAAAGAGGGCGAATATTATGAGTGGTCTGCGACGGGTCGAATTGGCGTGTCACTGGCACAATTATCGTCCGCCAATGATCTCGCATTTTCCTTTCGACGAGCCGCGTCTCGGTTGGTAGAAATGGGTGGAAAGGAATGGGGACGGCAATGACGAAAGGTCTTTACCTTGCAAACCATTGCACCTATGGCACAGCAAGGGCTTGCGTCAGGCTGTGCCGCAAAAGTGGCAGAGACATCATCCTAATTTGCTAAAACTTAGGCTTCTTGCTCCTGAATCGCTATGACCACGAACGTCTGCAATTGGCTCAGGTTGTGTAAAAACTTCAACAACCCAATTAATTACGCAATGCTACGTAAAATGTCAGTTTCCTTAGTTATTTATAAACTTGGTCAGATTTTAATGTAAGACACATATTTACATCTATTTTTGTTCAAATAATGGGCTGAAAATAG
>JAQXDG010000190.1 GCA_029251505.1 Glaciecola sp.
AAGATTACAATGATATAATGATTAAAAAATAACTACCATTGTTATGACTTTGAAAAATGAAGAAATGGAACTTCGCTTACTCTTAATAGATAATGACCCTGTACAATCCAAAGTAAAGACCTTTGCGCTAAGTAAACATTTTGATATTGTTAGAGTAAAAAATACAAAGGATGCAAAAACCGCATTATTACTTGCCCAAAAACACGATAGCCCCTTTGATTTAATCTTAATTGATATGCTGCAGTTGGGAGAAAGTTATATTGACGTCAATGACCTATTGAAAAATGTGCATTACATGAATCAACCTCACATCTTTGTGATGACAATCATTGATACACTTCAGCAATACATCGAACAGATGCCTTTACATAAAATGGATGTAGTTCTCAAGCCGATTTCGAGCAAAAACTTATTACAACGCATTGAGTCGCATATATCTGACCATAAACCTGCTCGCCTCAAAACCAACCCATTTGTATTGGATGATGCCAGTGCGCAAAAAGACTTTAATTTTTTTATGAAGCATTTATCTAAATCATGGATTGAATGTATTCGTGCAGATGAATCCATCACGCTTATTGCGTTAAACATCGATTACTTTCAACTGCTCAAAGCGCATGCCGGTAACAACACCATTTGTCATTATCTACGAATGATGATGAGTATCTTACATTCGATTATATATCGTCAAAATGATTTAGTTGTTAGATCAAGGCGTGATGATTTTTATATATTATTGCCGGGTTGTTCTGAGTTTGGAGCAAAGCATAAGATAGCGTTGATTAATAAGTTTGTTGTTCAAGCACTTATGCCACATGATATATCCCCCGTGTCACCTTTCGTTTCAGTATCAACCGGTTTTGTTACTCAAAAGCCGAACACGATATATGAAATCCAAATATTTTTTGATTTAGCACGTGCACGATTAGATCAAAGTAAAACGTTACGAGATCAGGCAATTGCACAATCAAATCTATCCTGAATATGCTGACGCGATCCAATCATTATCATCCATGTAAATACCTTGATATCTCGTCCATTGAGTATTACAAGTTTATCGACAGATTGAGATAAATAGTTAACGTGCTTTTGCGCGATTACCCCCGCAACGCTTAGAGCAATATTTGACACTGTCCCAGTTTTTTTCCCACTTTTTTCGCCAAGTAAATGGACGTTCACATACGGGACACATTTTGCTAGGTAAATCGGCTTTTTTCATTGCTTTAAGCGCTACTTTTATTCATCAAGTGAAATTAAAAACGTATGGGCATCAGCAATTGCTGCATCAAGTTTTTCTGGGGCCATTTTATCCATAGTCCGATAAATCATACCCATACGATGATTGCTAGACAATGCATCACGATGACGATGCAAAAAATCCCAATACAAATAATTAAATGGACACGCCCCCTCGCCTGTTTTAACGGTAACTTTATATTCACAATGCTTGCAGTAATTAGACATTTTATTGATATACGCACCACTTGCCGCATAGGGTTTGCTCGCGAGTACACCGCCATCAGCATAAAGTACCATGCCTGACACATTAGGTAATTCGACCCATTCATAGGCGTCACCGTAGACGATCAAATACCATTCATTGACTTCTTCTGGGGATAACCCCGTCAATAAGGCAAAATTACCTAGCACCATTAAGCGCTGAATATGATGGGCATACGCGTGCTCTTTGGTATCCTTAATGCATTGTGCCAAACAATTCATTTTAGTTTTACCTGTCCAGAAAAACTCAGGTAACTTGCGCGTCGCATTCAGGTGATTTTTATTGACGTAATCGGGCATCACAAACCAATATAAGCCACGTACATATTCACGCCAACCAATGACTTGTCGAATAAAACCTTCAACTGAATTTAATGGTATTGCTGGCTGTGACGGATCTTGGGCGTGGGCGTAATACACTTGTTCAACACGCGCGACTACTTCATGTGCTGTTAATAAACCGCTGTTTAAATAAAACGAAATATGTGAATGAAAAAGCCAAGGCTCATCTTGCATCATCGCATCTTGATATTGACCAAAGTTAACCAAGCGTTCTTGAATGAAAGTGTCTAACACTGTTAGTGCTTGATCTCGAGTCACCCCATAATGAAAATGCTCCCAATCACCAAAATGGTCGTCAAATTGAGATTTAACGAGCTCAATCACCTCTAAGGTAATCGTATCAGGGGTAAATTGGGTATTCTGAGGCAACTCTATATCTTTGGGTAGCTTGGCGCGATTATCAGCATCATAGTTCCACTTACCGCCTTCAGGCTGTCCATCATGCAATAAGCAATTGAGCTTGCGGCGCATTTCTCGGTAGAAAAACTCCATGCGTAATTGTTTTTTACCTGTTGCCCAAGTCGAGAACTCTTCAATCGTTGCAATAAACCGATCATCCGCACGGATCTCAACTGGACAATCTAATGCCGCTGACCAGCTTAACATATCTTGATGCACGCGGGATTCACCGGGGAAAGTACAGACGACTTGCCCACAGCCATATTGGGTTTTTCGATGAGCGACCTCAGCGGCTAGTGAACCTTGATTATCCTGCGCGTCATAATAGGTGTAGTGGACTTGATAGCCTTTTTGCTTTAGCTCTAATGCAAAATGTCGCATAGCGGAGAAAAGATAAATGATTTTCTTTTTGTGATGTTTGACATAACTGGCTTCAGAACGTACTTCGGCCAGTAACACCACATCATTGTTAACATCAATACCGGCCAGTGCTGACAGACTATGAGTTAACTGATCGGCTAGGATCAAACGTAAGGTTTTAGGTGTTGGCATGTAAGGCATCCTCTTTACTTTTTGCAAAAGTCTCTAAGGCGCGTTGTCGTGAAACTTTTAAATCAACCAAAGGTTTAGGGTAGTTGTGCCCTAAAACAACATCACATGCTTGTAAAATATTGGACGGGGCTTCCCAAGGTTTATGAATAAACTTAGGCGGTAACTTGCGTAACTCCGGGCAATAATGCTTTACATACTCGCCTTGTTTATCAAACTTTTCACCCTGTAGTATGGGATTAAAAATTCGAAAATACGGTGAGGCATCGGCGCCACTTCCCGCCACCCACTGCCATGATGCGCTATTCGCTGCCATATCAGCATCAAGTAAACAATCCCAAAACCAGCGCTCGCCCTCGCGCCAATCGACTAGTAAGTTTTTAACTAAAAACGAACCAACAATCATGCGAACACGATTATGCATGTAACCGGTTTGGTATAACTCGCGCATACCAGCATCAACAATAGGTATGCCTGTTTTACCACGTTGCCATGCGTGTAAATCTTGCGGATCATTGCGCCAGATAAACGTATCAAACTTGGCGTTAAAATTTTCTGTTGGGATATGAGGAAAATGAAACAGCAAATAATGACTAAATTCACGCCAACCAAGTTCACTAAGATATGTATCACAATGTTCATTCTCAGGATCATTGGCATAAGCATCTTTGAGCGCGTACCAAACGGTATTAATTGAGATCTCACCAAAATGTAAATGCGGTGATAACAAAGATGTACCTGTAACGGCGGGGATATTACGGTCGTCTCTATATTGTCCTGATGCGCCAGCAATAAAGGTGGCCAGCCTATCAGCCGCACCCTGTTCACCGGGTTGCCACATTTTTTCGATCGTGTCATGCCAATGAATACTTGGGAGTAAACCCAATTCAGGAAGTTCTAGTCGAGTAGCGGAATTAGTTGTGGACCAATCGATGTTCAAATCCATCGCTTGGGGATAGCGCGGCTCGGTGCGTGTTAAACACCCTTTGCGATAATAGGGCGTAAAGACTTTATAAGGCGTGTCGTCCTTTTTTAACACCTGCATCGGCTCCCATAACAAATGCCCATTGCAAGATAACACTTCAATATCTTGCTGCTTTAGTTCGCTTTTGATATTTGAATCACGAGCAATCTGCCATGGTTCATAACAGCGATTCCACAATACATGTGTCACGTTATGTTCCGCGATTAATGCTTGTAGTATGGCTAATGGTTCACCTGAGAATAATTGAAGGGCATTCTCAGTACTGGTAGATAACGATGCCAGTGACTGATGGAGCCACCACTTTGACGCACCACCAGGTTGGGCTTGTGCCGGAGCAGTCTCATCTTGTATATATATGGGTAACACTGTCGCTTTGACGCCATCCACCATTGTGTTTTGAGCGATATCAACGGCATGAAAAAGTGCAGGATTATCTTTGAGACGTAAATCGTGGCGAAACCACATGATGATGACAGGTTTGGACATAATATCTAATGATCATATAAATTATAGGTTTCTTACGATATAACACCTGATTTTGTTCAATATGTTATAAAAAAAATTGCAGT
>JAQXDG010000046.1 GCA_029251505.1 Glaciecola sp.
TTAATGCCGATTGGTTTACTACTCACTGGATCAACGCCTTAGATATCGTGATGAGTGTGTTTAGTGTGTTAACCACTGTGATGGTCGCGCATAAAGTCTATGAAAATTGGTTTTATTGGATGGTGATTAACGCCTTAGCCGTCATTATATATAGTGCATCGGGTTTGACCGTGAGTGCTGGCTTGTTTGCCGTGTATATGCTGTTTGCAATATATGGATGGCGCGAGTGGCGCGGCTTAGTTCGCGTGAATGCGTCATGTTAAGAGAGCAGCTGGTTGAGATCCTTTCTCAGCAGTATCTACATGGGCTAAACATTGTCGCCTCTGATGTACGCTTGACCGCTCTTAGTGGTACTCACCAAGTGTGGGAATGTGCATTTGACGTTAATGGTTTGACTGAACGAGTGATTGTCAAACAGTTGCACGAGCATGCAGGTCAGGCGTTTTCGTTTGCGTCGACGTTTGCGTTGCAACAGCGTTTGTTTACCATGGGCATGGCTGCTGAGCCGATATACCTTAGTCCGCATATATTTAACCGTACTAATGCTAAGCCGGACGAACAAGGTTTATTGTGGGTTGAGGCTTTTGTGCCAGCAGAGACTGAGCATGCACAAATACAGACACTTGCACAAACATTAGCCCACACATTAGCCCGAGCATTAGCACAACTCCACCAAGCCGCTATTGATACACCTACTGACAAATCTACCGATACACCTATTAGACAGCTTGATCCTATTACACAATGTAAAGCCCTCATTAGCGCTTTGAATACCCATCATGATGCGAGCGACTCAAGTACGGCATGCGCGTTAAGCCAAGCGCTCGACATATTGATAAACGATATGCAAGATTGTCAGCATAGCGACGATACGCCTGTGTTATGTCATAACGACTTACACCGTGATCATATTCGCGCCAAGGATGTGTGTGTGGATTGGGAGTATGCCGCGCTTGGGCCACGGTATTTTGATGTGGCGATGTGTATTGTGATCAATCAACTTCCCCCTTCGGCACAAACTCAGTTGCTTAAAGAATACGCACAACTCACCGATTGCGATGTGGATATAGCAACACAACAAACTGCGTTATATATTCGCTTAGCCGTGATTATCAATCAAGCGTGGGCATTATTATCGTAATAATGACCTTGGATATTTAACACAACGGCTTGGATAGGCATAATGTGCAATGAATTCTCTTTACCTTTAGTCTAAGACTTGTATAATGCGAGTCGTTTGTTGCAGGGGCGTAGTTCCAATTGGTAGAACAGCGGTCTCCAAAACCGATGGTTGGGGGTTCGAATCCCTCCGCCCCTGCCAAATTTTCCTCTTTGCGGTGCTATTCTGCACTCAATGTTTACCTAGGAGACTTGTGTCATGTCTGATTCCGATTCAGTGACTAACTCAAATTCAAACTCCGATTCAAACTCCGACTCAAACTCCGATTCAAACTCCGATTCAAACAAAGAGCCACAATCATCAGCACAAATCCCTAACAACGATCCGTTTGGCGGGCCGACCGGCACCATCTGGTATTTGTTGTATTGCAAAGCCAAAGAAGAAAGCAAAGCCGTGATACATTTAGCGAATCAAAGTGTTGACGCCTTTTATCCAAAGGTAATGGTCACTAAAGTGTTGCGCGGCAAGCGAAAAACGGTGGAAGAGCCATTGTTTCCTAATTATGTGTTTGCCCAGCTCGATCATGGCAAACATAATTTTACTTCTGTGCGCTCAACGCGCGGTGTCATTGGTTTTGTCAAACAAGGCAAAGCCTACCAACAAGTCTCCAGCTCATTAATCAGTGTGTTTCGTGAGCTACAAAGTGTGGCACAAGTCGATAGTAAACTGCCTAAGACGGGGGATAAAGTCACCGTGCATTCGGCTAATTACAATAATATTCAGGCGATTTATCAAGAGCCTAAAGGTGAGCAACGCGCGATGTTGTTGATTGAACTGATTAATAAGCCTGTTTTAGTGGAGCTCGATAATACCGAGTTTTCGCTAGCGACTGACTAATACGTATTTATTGATATACCAACACATATATAGCCATAATTTAAAAGCTTTGTAAGAAAAAGTCTTACAGTGTATTATCAGTTTTATAACAAAAATAATACAAAAAGTTGAACTATGTATACTAAACACCTCACCAAACAATACTCAGATTTACTCGTTAAGCTAGCCTGGTCTGTAGAAATCATTGCCGTTTTGATTGGCTTAACCATTTCAATCGTGATGGGAATTTCTGCCTATGATGCGTTTAGTCAAACCGAGGGCAGTGGTTTTATTGCAGGGGTATCTGCGATTTTAGTGACGAGTTTGCCATTTGTATTAATTGCAGTGGTTGAAATTTGTAAGATCCCATTAGTCTTTGCATTTATGGCGGTGAAAAATCTCTTTTGGCGTGGTTTGTTCTTAACCTTTGTCCTGTTTTTGTGTTTAATTACCTTTGAAACCATGTTCAATGGCTTTGAGCGGAACTTTTCTAATCTTAATCGTGCCATCGATGAGCGCAATAATGCCATTGCCGACAACGAAGCCGCCAAGGTCTTGTTGGAAGATCGCCGTGCCTACATTGTCAAATTCACCGAAGATGAATTGTTGTTGGAGTTAGACACCCAACGAAATGACATTAATACTAAATTTGATAGCGACACGACGACGATTAATCGCCGTACTAGCAGCGCTATTAACCAAATTAGTTATGCCTTTGAAGACGAGCTTGAAGCCAAGATTGATCAATTGATCATCACGCGTGATCAATATTACAGCGACTGGGCAGCAGAAACCCAAGCGGTTGAAGAACGTTTTAATGTGTTATTGGTCGGGAATATTTCAGGGAGTTCAGCCGAGCGAGAACGTTTGTTGGCAGAACTCAATACGCTAAAATTAGAGTTTAGCAATGCGTTAGCGGGTGCTGGATTTTTCACCCGCAGTGGCATCGAGCGTAAATATAGAGCGCTAATTGCGACCAAAGAAAAACAACTTGGCACCATTACCTCCGGTTACTTAGGCGGTGATGCGATTACTAAACAATCCACCATGCAAGATCAGTTACGTCAACAGATAGATTTCGTGAACAGTAAGTATCAACGCCGCGTGGATGAAGTCAATGAACGCATTGCTGGCGCGAAGCAAGAAATTATCACGCGTACCCAAGAAAACGAACAGCAAATCAATAACATCTATAGCCGTGATGCGCGAGACAAACGTGCCTTTATAGCAGTACGTGAAGATGGGCTATCTCAAGTACAAGCATATCAAGATGCTCAATATATTAAACTTGATGAGATGGCACAACTGTCCTTTGGGATAGATGAACAGATTTATGATTTGAATAATATTAACCGTGTTAAATTAAGTGAAATCAACCAGTTAATTAATCAAAACCAAGTCTATCGTCTCGCAATGTATGCCTTTGATGTGGCAGAGGGCAATGACGTCACCAAACAAATGCTAGGTACCGTGGCGCTGTTGTGGTTTGGTTCGTTGTCACTCATTGCCGCTGTGTGTGGTGTGATGCTGGCGCTGGCTGGTTTTTACTTGCGTCGCTTCGATGGCTCAATGAATACGGAGTTAAAGATAGAAATGCGGACGGATGCAATGGAAGCCGCAGAGCATGAAGCTTGGATGGTTCAACACGCAAAAGAGCAAAGTAGCTGATGCGCTGAAAGTCCAACGTCGCAATACTCCCAAATACCAACAAACAACGTGTTGTCTAAGAAAATTACTT
>JAQXDG010000003.1 GCA_029251505.1 Glaciecola sp.
ATCTTTATGCTGTTGTGCACTAATTAAGGTATCGTGTCCATAATGTTGGGTGTCATAGATCCCATTTTTAGCAGCAATCGCTTGACTGTCCATGCCAATACTAGAAAGAAAGTCCAGCAACCACATAATATATCGCGTATCGGTATGTATGAGGTGACTCCTTATATAATCAAATCTAGCAAGCCAAGCCTGCTCGATATCCCGTATCTAATGCACCTTCAATATATCCAATAGCATGACTGTCACCGATGACTTTTACGTTATGTCCAGCTTGAGTTAAAGTATCAGCTAAGCTTCGGTCAGCCGCAATGCCTGTCGCCATGACTACGGTATCTGATGCGATACAGCGCTGCTCGTCATTGAAAGTATAATGCACATATTTACTATCTATGCAGTCAATTTGCGCTTCTTTAATCAGTTCGACACCAAAATGTGCAAGGTTATGCAGCACACGCCAGCGTCTGACAATACTCAGCTCAACACCCAAATCACGAGTCGGTTCAAGTACCGTTACAATGCGACCGCGTTCACCTAAAAACTCGGCTAACTCCAGTCCCACCAGTCCACCACCGATAATCGTGACTCGTTTTCCTAATGGCATCCAAAGATGAGACAGACGCTGTAATGCGTTGATATTTTTGGTGAGGCCAAGCAGATTGCCACTACCAACCATGATGCGTTGGAACGGTTTAAGTTGTGCTTTAGTGCTTGGGCTGACTTCACCTGTAAGTAATTGACGTAACTGTTCGCCAGACCAAACATGGGGCAATGTTGCACCATTAATATCGGGCATCTCACGACTAGCACCGGTAGCGACAAATACTTCATCAGGCGTCAATGAGGATATTAATTCAGGACTAGCGAGGGTGCCAAGTTTAACCACTACATTGGATTGGTGTAATTGATTGACCAAATAATCGAGTAATTTACCATTTTCTTGATAGGCTAGGGTAGCGAAAAACAGCGTACCGCCGAGACGCTTACTGCGCTCTATTAATGTCACATTGTGTCCTCTGTTACTGGCGGTAACAGCCGCTTCAATACCAGCAGGACCACCACCAATGATAACAATGTTTTTAGGTTTGTCGGTCATAATGACCTGTAAATTTGATTCTTGTCCGGTGCGCGGATTTGCGGCGCATTTAACCCGTTGATTGATAAATATCTGGCTGACACAAACATAACAATAAATACAAGGACGGATATTTTCAGGAGTGTTAGCGATTAATTTATTCGGTAATTCAGCATCAGCAAGTAATTTTCGCCCCATAGCAACAAAGGCACATTTTCCTGCAGCAATAGCCTCATTTGCAACTTCAGGCTCTAACCTTCCTACAGCGATAACAGGGATTGATACTGCGTTACTTACTTGGGCGGCCCAATCTAAAAATCCAGCAGGTTTATGAACGATAGGCGCATCAGTAAATGCTGCACCACTCGTTAAATTAGCGTATGCAGAGATACTGATTGCATGCAGTCCTTCTGCTTCGACAATTTTGCTAACAGCTATGCAATCATCAATGGTGATACCACCATCTTTACCAAGTTCCGCCGCATCTAACCGTAACCATAATGGAAAATCGTCGCCAACTTGTTCACGAATAGCATGAATAATTTCAAGTAGCATACGACAGCGGTTTTCCAAGTTACCGCCATATTCATCGTCACGTTTATTGTAATACGAGGATAAAAAACCAGCAATAATGTAAGTATGGGCGGCATGGATTTCAATACCATCAAACCCTGCTTGTTTAGCACGTCTGGCTGCATCGGCAAACCATTGCACCATTTGCTGAATATCTGCCTTGTCCATTACTCGCATGGTGACCGGTACATCTTTACTTGGACGGACAAAGGTACTGATTTCTTTGAGTGTCACTGATTTCATCATATCATTAGGTGAGGGGGGAGGTGGCATAGAAGGCACCCAGACTTCTCTTCCTTCAGCCATATCTCTCACTGATGTTTTACCAGCATGCTGTAATTGTAATGATATTTTACTGCCGTGTTTGTGCACACGATCCGTCAGAGCCTTCAAGCCAGCGATATATTCATCTTTTGAAATACCGACTTGATAAGGTTCAGCAGTACCAGCAGGAAATGCAACAGACACAACCCCCATCGTGATTAAACCAACACCGCCTTTAGCTCGTTCCTCATAATATGCTTGGATGCGCTCACCACAATGGCCATCTGCTTCGGCATAATTAGAGCCCATAGGTGCCATTATGATACGATTGCGCAGCGACAAACCGCCTATTTTTCCTGGTTTAAGTAAATGCTGATAATCTGACATAGCGACACCTTTTCGACAATAATATTGAAATTAAGTTGGGTTATTGTAATGTCGGTTTGTTAACCGTGCTGTAAAAAATCAATACAAGTGCTATTAAACAAACGTTGATGTTCCACTTGCACCCAGTGACCACAACGATTAAGCATAATAAAGCGTGCGTGGGGTAAGTTATCTAAAAATTTATGCATGCCTTGATGTGGATTAAAACGGTCATTAGTCCCCCAAAAACCAAGCACAGGGCAAGTTAATTCATGTAATCGTTCAGTCATATTTGGAACCATCATGGTACTAAATAAGTTTGCAGGCTGAGTCACTGCTACAGCTGAGCGTTCTGCTAATATATCATCAGATAAGCCACTGGCATCAAACAATTGTAAGGACATCACTTCGCGCATTTCCTCAACGCCCATTGGACCTCGACTATACACCTCAACCATGCGCTGAATACCTTCCATTTGGAAGTAGGTTTCGCGTTCTTCAACGCCACCAGGCGCCATTAATATTAAACGTTCAACTGTTGTGGGGTAAGCCAATGCTTGACCTAAAGCAATAGCACCGCCCAATGAATTACCTAATAACGTCACTGCTGGTAGCGCTAAAGCCTCAATAAAACCATTTAATGCAGCAACAAAAAAATCCAAATCGTAGTTAACATCATCGGGTTTATCAGAACGACCAAAACCAGGTAGATCAAGCACGATGTTGCGGAAGCCGGCACTCGAAAATTCTGGATAGTTTCCTTTGAAGTTACTAAATCCACTGGCACCGGGGCCACTGCCATGCAGCCAAATGACAATCGGGCCTTCACCTTCTTCAATATAATGTAACGTTAACCCATTTTCTATCTTAATGAATTTACCTGTAGGTAATGGTAAATCTTGTGAGGTTGCTGATGTAATTGTGTGCTTGTTCAAATCAATACTCCCGTATTGTAGACACTGACAAATGACTAACTAATTTTAACGAGTAGCTAGGATTACTTGTGTGCCTTTACATTAAATAAAAAACTGTCTTATCCTAGCTTGCGACTCAAGCACTATTAAAACATCGTCCATTTAGACGAATAACCATTTAGTCTTGTTGGACGATGTTTGAATTTGTTTGCTAGATCACTATAACCCAAAGCTAAATTTCAGTGCCCATTCATAACTATCAGTTTGGGAATAAGTTTTTATAGGGAGTAAATATGAAACATCAAGATCAAGTTGTATTAGTAACCGGGGCTGGGCAAGGCATGGGGCAAGAAATGATCCGGTATTTTGCTCAAGCTGGCGCATTGGTCGCAGCGCTGGATATTAATACAGATGCAGTAAACGAAACAATCAGTTTACTCCCCAATGAAAAAGCGATTGGCGTGACTGCCAATATTGCTGATAGTGCTTCAGTGAAAGAAGCGATTGACAATGTCGTTGCAAAATTTGGCAGACTCGACGTCATCGTGAACTGCGCCGGTGTGGGGTCTTTTGATACGTTTCTTGAAACGCCAGATGAGCATTGGGATAAGGTAATTAGTGTCAATCTTAATGGCACTTTTTATTGTTGTCGTGAAGCCGCTAAAGTAATGGCTAAACAAGGTAGTGGTAGCATTATCAATATTTCAAGCACTGCTGCATTAACCGGTGAAGGTCCTAGTCATTATTGCTCATCAAAGGCTGGTGTAATGGGGCTTACTCGCAGTATCTCGCGTGAGCTTGCGAGCCATGGTATTCGTGTTAATACGATTATTCCTGGTCCTACAAATACGCCTATGATGGCAGATGTTCCGGATGAATGGACGCAAAAAATGATAGCAGATATTCCACTAGGTCGTATGGGTGAAAGTATCGATATTGCAAAAGTTGCAAGTTTTTTAGCGTGTGATGATTCTGGTTTTATTACCGGTCAGAACATTGCCGTAAATGGCGGAATGGCCTTTATTTAGGATAGTTATTGTGAGCGAAACACAAAACAATTTAGAACAACGTATCGATAGACTTGAATCGATTGAGGCCATACGTCAGTTGGCTGGTAAATATTCCTTGTCCCTCGATATGCGTGATATTGATGCTCATGTTGGATTATTTGCTCCTGATGTGCGCGTTGGTGGCGGTAAAAGTGGACGAGCCCATTTAAAGGCATGGGTTGATTCTACATTACGAGATCAATTTACTGGTACCTCTCATCATTTAGGACAGCATATCATTGAATTTGTGGATCCTAATCATGCCGTAGGCGTCGTGTATTCAAAAAATGAACATGAAACTGGTCGTGAGTGGGTTCTTATGCAAATGTTGTATTGGGATGATTACGAACGTATTGATGGGGTTTGGTATTTCAGGCGTCGTTTGCCTTGTTATTGGTACGCGAGCGACTTAAATGCTGTGCCGACAGGTGATATGAAAATGCGCTGGCCAGGCAGAGAGCCTTACACTGGCACGTTTCATGATTTATTTCCATCATGGCAGGCGTTTTGGCAAAACCGGCCGCTTGATGATACGTTACCCGACGTGGCCGTTCCGGCACCGATAGACCAGTTTCTTCGCACTATGCGCGGTGACACTCCAGCACCTAAAATTCGAGTACGTTGATTACAAAAATATGGGAGGTCCTATAGTGGATAACACCAGTATTCCTTACGCCGGTTCGCTTGATAATGCACCAGTGCTTAGAGCTGTAACACAAGCTAAAATGGATGAGCGTGCAGCGGCATCCCGCTCAGTTAGCCCTTCGCAAAAATACAGCATAGCAGACCGATTAGAAGAACAGGCAAAAGCACGTTTGAGTGCCGATTTTTTAATTTATAAAGATAAAACGTTTAGTTATGAAGAAGTAAATGCCCAAGCAAATAAATATGCTAAGGTATTTCAAGCCAGAGGACTAAGAGAAGGTGACGGATGTGCAATGGCGCTTGAAAACCGACCTGAGTTCTTTTTTACATGGTTTGGCTTAACCAAATTAGGTGTGGTGGTTGCATTCATCAATACGCAGGTGCAAGGTGATATCCTGGAACATGCAATAGAATCGACCAATAATGATGTGGTGATAGTAGGAGAAGAGTGCGTTGAACGATTTATAAACACACCGTCCTTAGCAAATAAAAAATTATGGTTAGTCAGTGATGATGAAATTATTGATAACGTTGTTCTACCCAGCTGGATTGATACGACTTTTGATGCTGATGTCGCTTCTCAAAGTGGCGAGTCATGCTCACTTGCGCGCGGAGCAACAGATGGCGAAACACCTACATTGTTAATTTTCACCTCCGGTACGACGGGGTTACCTAAAGCAGCGATTTACAGTCATATGCGCTGGCTCACATCGGGTGATGTCATGGTGGAGACAATTGCAGCGACGCCGGATGATGTTTTTTACTGCTGTTTACCGTTATATCATGGTGCTGCTGCAACTTCGGTCACTTCAACCGCGCTTGCTGCGGGTGCGAGTATTGTCATTCGACGCAAATTTAGCGTCAGTCAGTTTTGGCATGATATTGAATCTCATCGTATTACAGTATGTCAATATATTGGTGAGATTTGCCGTTACCTGCTTAATTATGCCGATGCAAACAATCATAAACCCAAAGATCATTCGCTTCGTTGTATGCTCGGAGCCGGTTTAACCGAAACGAGTTGGCATCGTTGGCTAGAGTATTTTGGACCGATGGATATCTATGAAGGGTGGGGATCCACCGAAGCAAATACCAATTTAATCAATATCGATAATTACATTGGCTCGGTCGGACGTGTGCCGCGCTGGGATAGAACTAATTTTAGATTGGTAAAATTTGATACCCAAACTGAAACCCATGTAAAAGATGAGAACGGTCATTGCATATTGTGTCAGCCTGGGGAAGTCGGTGAGGGCTTAGGGATGATTATCAATCACCCTGATTTTGGTGGTGGCCGTTTTGAAGGTTATACCTCCGCCGAAGGAACCGAACAAAAAATTATGCGCAATGTATTTGCACAAGGTGATGCTTTTTGGCGTTCAGGTGATTTATTGCGCTATGATGACAATGGTTATTTTTATTTCGTAGACCGAATCGGTGATACTTACCGCTGGAAAAGCGAAAATGTATCATCACAAGAAGTCGCTATTGCCTTAGGTGATTATGAGGGCGCAGAGTTAATTAATATTTATGGGATACAAGTTCCAGAGAATGAAGGTCGAGCGGGCATGGCTGCGATAGTGATGCAGGCTGGCCATGAATTTGATCCAGTTACCTTTTATGCACTAACGACCCAAAAAGTCCCCAATTATGCGGCACCGCAATTTGTGCGTGTTAGTAAAGCTGCGGATATGACGTCAACTTACAAACTGCGTAAAGTTGACTTGCAAAAGCAAGGTTATGACCCAGTAGCATGTGGTGAGCCTATATATGTGCGCAATGATAAGTTAGGCTGTTATGAGCTGTATAGCGACAGTGTATTAACAGCATTAGGGTTTAAACCCTTCGCCAACGCTTAAGGATTATTTATGGGATTACGTGGAAACGCAGCGATTGTTGGTGCTGCGCAATATAAGCCAGAAAAATATCAAACAGCGCCACAAATGTTCCATTTAGAGCAAGTGGCGGACCTCGCTCACAAAGCGTTAGTTGATGCAGGATTACACAAGAGTGATCTGGATGGACTCGTTATTAACGGGCCTCACTTTCATGAAGCATCGGTATTTGTTCCGGCTATGGCTGCAGAATACTTAGGGATTGAAGTGAATTTTGCCGAAGTCGTTGACTTAGGTGGTTGTACTGCTGTAGCGCAGGTTTGGCGCGCAGCAATGGCAATAGAAATGGGGTTATGTCAGGCGGTCTTGTGTGTCATACCTGCTCGTATGGCACCGTTAGGCCCCACCGAAGATCCAGCGTGGATGGCACAAGCCATGCGTTTTGGTGGTCATAGTACTGCGTTTGGTGCTCCTGAGGCTGAATTTGATTTACCATATGGGCACATGGGACAAAACACCGGTTATGCCATGATAGCCCAACGTTATGCTGCGCAATATGGCTACGATAAAAGTGCGATGGCTAAAATTGCTGTCGACCAGCGTTTTAATGCCCAATATCACAAAGATGCAATATTTAATGGCAAGTCGTTAAGTATTGAAGATGTGTTAGCTTCAAAATTAGTTGCAGATCCATTACATGTTTTAGAAATTGTCATGCCGGTTGCCGGTGGTGCAGCAGTCATTGTTGCATCTAAAGAGCTAGCCGCACGTGCTAAAAAACGTCCTGCATTTGTGACGGGTTTTGGCGAGCGTTTATCTTTCAAATCTCCCTCTTATGCGAAAGAAATGACAGTTACGCCGGTTGCCGAAGCGGCAAAACGTGCGTTTGCAATGTCAGGTTTGACGCCTAAAGACATACATGCTGCGCAAATATATGATTGCTATACCATTACAGTATTGCTATCACTTGAAGACGCAGGTTTTGTGCCTAAAGGTGAAGGTCAGCGTTTTATTAAAGAGCACAACTTGACTTTCAAAGGTGATTTTCCATTAAACACGCATGGCGGACAATTAAGCTTTGGTCAATCAGCTGCGGCGGGTGGTTATTCGCAAGTTATTGAAGCATTTGATCAAATTTCACACTCTGCTCAAGAACGCCAGCTAAAATCCTGTGATAATATGTTTGTCAGCGGTACGGGCGGTGTCATGAGTGAGCAGGGCGCATTGATCCTACAAGGAGGATAGCATGGCAACGTCTAAACCAATGCCGCTAGCGACAAAAATTTCAGCTCCATTTTGGCAAGCGCTAGAACAAAATGAGTTACACATTCAACAATGCAATCAGTGCGCTGGATGGGTGTTTTTTCCGCGCAATCATTGCACTCATTGTCTTGCTCATGATCTTGAATTTAAACCCGTGAATGGTGAGGGAACGTTATATTCGTATACGTTAACACGTATACCTACGATGCCAGAATTTAGTGACGAGATGCCACAAGCATTAGCGGTTGTCGAACTGAGCCAAGGCGTCAGAATTAATACCACGCTAATAGATGTTGCGGAGTCCGATATCAAGATTGGTATGGCAGTTAAACCTGTATTTGATAAAGTGAGTACTGATGGTAAAACGCTGCTTCGTTTTACCTCTGCTGACAATGCCGGTGGGGTGCGCGAATACCTCGACCCGTTGCTTAATCTTGAGCGTAATGCAAAAGGTCAAGTTAAGGTTCCTGTCGATAACTTAAGCGCATTGTATGCACTTGCTGATAATACGTTTACGCCGTGGAGTAATGAGTTTGTTGTTGATCAAGCATTGATTAATGATTTTGCTGAATTGTCTGGTGATGATTATTGGCTGCATACTGATGTAGAGCGCGCAAAAACAGACAGTCCATTTAAAACGACGATTGCGCATGGTTCTTTGGTTCAGGTGTTGCAATCACGTTTAACCATTGCCCTGCCTTTTGAAATTGTAGGCTTTCAAACAATGGTGAATTATGGATCCAATCGCTTACGTTTCCCTGCCCCAGTCCCATCCGGATCGACTATTCATGGTCGAAGTAAGGTAAAAGATATCAGTGTCTCGCACAAAGGTGTACAGCTCACACTTGAAATGAACATTCATGTCGTAGGAAACGATAAACCGAGTGTCATCAACGACTTAGTTATCCTGTACCGCTAATCTAGCCCTTACATCACATAGCGCTTTATATCAATGATATAAAGCGCTTTTTTTGTGTTGTGTAAATCATTGATTTTATTGGGTTTTAAACTAAATGCGCTTTAGTCTTTATGGACGATGAAGGGAACTGACTTTGCTCTGATAATAATCTTAATGATAATGTTTTTAAGGGAAATTTATGAATATTCGCGCATTAGGTTATTTCGTCGCACAAACTGATAATATTAATGAATGGAAAGAGTACGCAGAACAAGTCCTTGGCATGATGACCTCGCCTACAGACGAGGGGGGTCTTTATGTCAAAATGGATGAACGACCGTATCGTATGCTCATTATCCCTGAAGAAGAAAAGCGTTATGTGGCATCGGGCTGGGAATTAGCTAATCAAGCCGCGTTTAACGATGCTAAGCAGTCTTTGCTAGATAAATCAGTTAGTTTTGAAGAAGCCGATACTGCATTTTGTAAGGTGCGCGGAGCACAACAAATCCTCATTGTGAATGATCCTGCAGGTAATCGCCATGAATTGTATTGGGGGCATATTTCAGACTGTCAGCCTTTTTCATCACCTCAAGGCGTACCTCAATTTGTCACTGGTGACATGGGCCTTGGTCATACTGTTTTACCTGCACCAAACTTTGATGAAACCTATCAATTTTTAACAGAAGTATTAGGTTTCGAGCTTTCTGATTTATTCAATTTTAAACCTGCACCAGAAGCGCCTAACGTCAGGATTTATTTTATGCATTGCGCCAATGCGCGCCATCATAGTTTGGCTATTTGCGAGTTCCCTGTGCCTAGTGGCTGCGTGCATGCGATGGTAGAGGTCGATAGTATGACTGAAGTTGGCCGTGCACATGATCGCCAACAAGCACATGGAGTCGATTTATCAGCGACACTGGGGCAACATTTAAATGACAAAATGATTTCATTTTACATGAAAACTCCATCAGGCTTTGACCTTGAGTATGGCTATGACGGATTGCAGGTTGATAATTGGGAAGAACATTGTGCTTTCGAGTTTAGCCGCGTTAGCTTATGGGGCCATGATTTTTCAGTGGGACAAAAGTAAATGAATAAATTAAAAACAGCTAGTCAAATTGTAGCCCAACTGCAAGATGGAATGACCATTGGTATTGGTGGTTGGGGGCCTCGACGTAAGCCAATGGCATTGATTCGTGAAATCTTACGCTCTGATCTAAAAGACTTAACCATTGTCAGTTATGGCGGTGCAGATGTCGGCATGTTGTGCGCTGCAGGAAAAGTGAAAAAAGTGATTTTTGCATTTGTGTCTTTAGATTTTATCCCGTTGGAACCGTTTTTTCGTAAAGCTCGCGAACAAGGTCAGATTGACGTCATGGAAATAGACGAGGGTATGTTATTGCTAGGTCTAAGAGCGGCGGCATGGGGTTGCCCTTATATTCCTACTCAAGTGGGTTTAGGCACTGACGTTATCATCAATAATCCAGATTTAAAAGTCATCGATAGTCCATACGATGACAAAGAATGGGTAGCGATGCCAGCACTAAAATTAGATGCTGCATTGGTCCATGTTGATCGAGCCGATGAGCGCGGTGTGTGTCGTATTGCCGCACCGGATCATCACATGGATGATTGGTTTGTGCGCGCCGCAAGCAGTGCTTATGTTACTTGTGATGAACTTGTAACGAGTGAGCACTTTGTTCCTGCTGAAGTGTCACGTCAGGTATTCTGGGAGCGAAGCCTAACAACAGCTGTGTGCCATATTCCAGGTGGAGCGCATCCAAGTTCATGTGCGCCTTTTTATGGCATCGATAATAGCCATTTCTTGGCATATAACAAGTACGCTAAAGACGGCGGTTTTACTGCTTATAGTGAACAGTTCATTAATGGCAAAACCGAACAAGAATATCAAGCCATGTTCGGTGGTATTGATGCGATCCGCCAAATTCCCCACACTAGCTACTAAAAAAGGACATGAATATGACAGCAACATCGTATAGCTTGGCAGAACTCATGATCTGTGTGGCTGCAACCGCGTTTGAACATGATGGTGAAGTATTAGCCACAGGTATTGGCGTTATCCCTCGCTTGGGTGCTAGTTTGGCCATGAGCACAACTAATCCCGATTTAATGATGACAGATTCGGAGGCGTATTTACTCAGCGAGCCTAACCCGATTGGTACTCGCAGTGACGATTTTGTGCAGCGTAACGAAACATGGATGGGGTTTTCACGTATCTTTGATAATGTCTGGAGTCGTAAACGTCACGCGATGATAGGGCCTACTCAGATTGATCGTTTTGGGCAAAGTAATATTTCTGCTTTAGGCAGTGATTACAATCAGCCAAAAATCCAAATGCTAGGAGTCAGAGGTTTACCTGGCAATTCAATTAGTCACGCCAATTCGTTTTTTGTCCCTAATCACAGTACTCGGGTATTTGTAGAGGGTGAGTGTGACGTTGTCTGTTCAATTGGTTTTAACCCAGAGCGAATGCCAAAAGGTTACAACAATGACGATATAGATATCCGATTGGTCATTACTGATATTTGCGTGATGGATTGGCAAGGGCCTAATAATACACTTCGGCTAGTGAGCGTTCATCCTGGTGTCAGTGTTGATGAAGTTATAGAAAAAACGGGTTTTGCTGTCCATATTGAAGCAAATACGCCTACTACTGCTGCACCAACGACGGAGCAATTGGCGCTAATCGCAACGTTTGATCCACATAACCTTCGCGCCAAACAACTTAAAGATAATCCTCCGGGCATTCGCCCAGTGGCTTCATAAAGCGAGGAGATAAGAATGAGTGATGTACAAATAATTGACGAAGTCGTGCTTTACGAAGTGCAAGATCAAATAGCAATTGTGACGATGAACCGCCCTGAATACAACAATGCGCAAAACTCACAAATGACCTATGCGCTTGATAAAGCACTGCAGTTAGCATGTAATGATGATGACGTTAAAGTCATTGTGCTTGCCGGTGAGGGCAAACATTTTTCTGCAGGACATGATATTGGGACGCCTGGTCGTGATGTCGACCAAAGTTTTGAACGGACACACCTTTGGTATGATCATGTCAATAAACCCGGTGGTGAGTTTTTGTATGCCCGTGAGCATGAAGTATACCTAGGTATGTGCCGCCGCTGGCGCGAGTTACCTAAGCCGACTATTGCGATGGTACAAGGTGCATGTGTCGCTGGGGGCTTAATGCTGGCGTGGGTCTGTGATTTGGTCATTGCTGATGAGCGAGCCTTTTTCTCCGATCCGGTTGTGCGTATGGGTATTCCGGGTGTGGAATATTTTGCCCATGTACATGAACTGAATGCCCGTATCGCCAAAGAATTTTTATTTACGGGTGAGCGTATGTCGGCTCAACGTGCTTATGAAATGGGGATGGTAAATCGTGTCGTACCGACTGACGAGCTGCGCAAAGAAACGTTAGCGATGGCCGGTCGTATTGCACAAATGCCACGATTAGGTTTGCAGTTGACTAAGCAAGTCATTAATAACGCTGAAGACCTAATGGGTAAACGCTCCACGATGGATATGGCATTTGGGCTGCATCATTTTGCGCATGCGCACAATGAAACGATTTCAGGTGACCGCCTCGGTGGATATGATGCTAAAGCAATGGCCAAAGCCAATAAATCAGCGGCGAAGGGCAAAGAGTCATGAGTACGCCAGACATAGCCACTGACATAATAGATAACGATACACGCTGGGATACACCACTTACCCAAGCACTCGGTTGTCGTTATCCCATAGTGCAAACCGCCATGGGCTGGGTATCTGATGCTAATCTTGTTATTGCGACAACACGTGCTGGTGGTTTCGGATTTCTAGCAGGTGCGACTATTCCTAGCGAAGATATTGAAGCCGAAATTAAACAAGTAATAGACGCCACAGGCTCAAGTAATTTTGGCCTTAACTTTCACATGTTTCAAGAAAATGCGATGCAATGTGTTGAGTTGGCTATACAGTATAAACTGAAAGCGGTGAGTTATGGACGCGGCCCTGATCAAGCAACGATTGCCCGCTTAAAAACGGCCGGTGTGTTATGTATTCCGACCGTTGGGGCTGTTAAACACGCGATTAAAGCGGTGGCTTTGGGTGCGGATATGATCACGATACAAGGTAGTGAAGGTGGTGGTCATACTGGGAGTGTGCCAACTACTATTTTATTGCCACAAGTATTAGATGCGGTCTCGGTTCCTGTGATCAGTGCTGGGGGCTATTCGTGCGGCAGAGGTTTGGCCGCAGCGCTAGCTTCTGGCGCCGCAGGCGTGGCAATGGGGACGCGTTTTATGTTGACCTCAGATGCACCCACGCCAACCAATATCCAACAATGTTATTTAGATGCCAAAGAAGGTGGCGATGTCAGGGTTTCTACAGCCGTCGATGGGATGCGCCATCGCATGCTCAATACGCCGTTTGTCGATAAGTTAGAGCGTGCTAACGGTATCAAACGTTTATGGATAGCCGTAAGCAGCGCACGACAATGGCAAAAAGAAACTGGTATGAGCATGACACATATGTTCAAGGTCTTTTTTAAAGGATTGCGCGAGGATCCGTCAGCCACAGCAACGTTAATTATGTCAGCAAACCAGCCCGTCTTATTACAAAAATCAATGGTCGAAGGTAAGCCTGAATCAGGCATCATGCCGAGTGGCCAAGTGGCTACTGCGATTGAAAATTTACCGAGTGTCGCCGAATTACTAGTACAAATCACGACGAAAGCTGATGAGTGTATTGAACAGATGCTTGCGCGTCGAGCCGGTAAATCAACTAAATAAATTAAACAAGGAGCCCTGTGATTATGACTCAAGCATTTACAACACAATTAGAAAACGGCATTGCCGAAATAGTCATCGACAAGGCACCCGTCAATGCACTAGATAGTAGTGAGTGGCATGCCCTGGCAGCACTCGTAAATCAGATAGGGCAAAATCCTGACGCGCGAGTACTGATTATTCGTTCGCAAGGTCGCGGATTTTGTGCCGGTGTTGATATTAAAGAATTAGATCAGCATCCAGAGCGTATCGTGACCGTGAACGCCGGTAATTATGAGACTTTCAAAGCGGTGCATTTATGCCCCATTCCAGTCATTGTTGCATTGCATGGTTATGTGTTAGGTGGCGGTATTGGTATCACTGGTGCGGCTGATATTGTTGTAGCGTCAACCTGTACGACATTTGCATTACCTGAAGTTGATCGGGGAGCAATGGGGGGAGGCGCTCATTTACAACGATTATTCCCAGTCCAAAAAGTCCGTTATTTATTTTTCACCGGTGAGACGATTTCAGTGCAAGATGCAGATAAATATGGCTTCATTGAACGCATTGTCGAAAAAGATCAATTACGCGACACGGCTTTAGAAATTGCCGCAAAGATTGCCGCTAAAAGCTCAGATATGATCCGCATAGCCAAAGAAAGCCTTAATGGCATTGAAGATGGCGACTTAGAAGCCAAATATCGCTGGGAGCAAGGGTTTACCTTACAAGCTTATACAAGCCCAGACTCTGCTGAAACTCGTCGTGCCTTTGTGGATAAACGCGAAGCAAAATTTTGAGGCGACTATGAAACTACAATTTTCTCCTGAACAAGATGCATTTCGCTTAGAAGTGCGCCATTGGCTTGCAGCCAATGTACCTAAGCAAAAATTACCAACATACGACACCAAAGCAGGCTTTGAGCTGCATCGTCAATGGGAACATAAACTGTTTGAAGCTGGTTTTTCAATGGTAATGTGGCCCAAAGAATATGGCGGCCGGGGTTGTGATTTAATTGATTGGCTCATTTTTGAAGAGGAATACTATGGTGCCGGTGCGCCGGGCAGAGTGAATCAAAACGGTCAGTTACTATTAGGTTCGACGTTACTTGATTTTGGTACGCCAGAACAAAAAACACATTTTTTACCACGCATGGCCTCTAGTGAAGATATGTGGGCGCAAGCCTGGTCTGAACCTAATGCAGGTTCTGACATGGCGAATATCAGCAGCAAAGCAACGCTGGACGGTGAACATTATGTCATTAATGGTCAAAAAACCTGGTCTACTCGCGCTATTTATGCCGATTGGGCGTTTGGTTTGTTTCGCTCACAACCTGGCTCAGAACGTCATCATGGTTTGTCGTTTTTACTCGTGCCGCTCAATACTGAAGGTGTAACAATCCGCCCAATTAAAGCGTTAGATGGCGAAGAAGCATTCGCAGAAATCTTCTTTGACGATGTCAAAGTGCCTATCACTAATCGCATTGGTGATGACGGAAAAGGGTGGCATGTTGCCATGGCGACAGCAGGATTTGAACGTGGTTTATTACTGCGCTCACCTGCACGTTTTCAACAGCCGGCAAGACGCTTAGTGCAGTTATATCGTGATAACAAAGCAGCCGCTGATCGTGATCCAGCAATTGCTGTGGCAGTGAGTAAATGTTGGTCTGACGCAGAGGCTTATGCACTATCGGCATACAATACCGTGGGGCGTGTCAATAATGGTGAAAAAATTGGTGCTGAGTCGAGCCTAAATAAGATCTTCTGGTCTGAATTAGACTTACTCATTAGCCAAACGGCAATGGATATTTTAGGTGCGACCGGTGAGTTGCTTGGTTCGGCATCACTGGCCCAAGAACACGCCTACTGGCTCGATGCATTTTTATTTGCCCAAGCGGGTCCGATCTACGCCGGTACCAATGAGATTCAACGTAATATAGTTGCTGAGCGTATGCTTGGCCTGCCTAAAAAGTGAGCTGACGCATGGATTTTACATTTTCTGAAGACGAGTTGTTGTTTCGAGAAACCATTAACCGTTTTTTGGCTACCGAAGCATCCCCTGAAAAATTGCGCGATATCTGGAGTGGTGATATCGACGCAAGCACATTACTGAGTTTAATATCTGAACAAGGCTTAAGTGCGTTATCAGTGCCAGAAGAGCAGGGTGGATTAGCGCTGGGCGACGTTGCTTGGTCATTAATGACACAAGAGCTTGGTTATCATGCGATCCCCGATGTATTTGCCAATTCTGCTTATGTGGCTACCGGTTTATTGACTGCATTAGATGATAGTGTCAGTCAAAAAGCCGAGATGTTAGAGCGTATTTGTGCCGGAGATTTGGGTTTCGCGATTGGTCATTCATGCAGTCCACTGGTTGCTGATGCCGATACCGCTGACACATTGTTGCTGCAACAAGCTGATGAGATCCATCTGTTAGGTGCCGCAGACGTTCAAACCGTGCCTAATGCGAGCATTGATTTTTCCCGCCGCTTATCACAGGTTACTTGGAGCGCTGTACCTAAAACGTGCATCGTCTCGGGCGAAGCAGGCAAAAAAATATGGAATGACACCTTTAATCGCGGCGCCATATCAGTAGCCGGACAACTGCTTGGCTTAGCGCAACGTATGTTAGATTTGTCGGTAGAATACAGCCTGCAAAGAAAACAGTTCGGTAAAGAGATTGGTAGTTTTCAAGCTGTTAAGCATCAACTAGCCGATGTGGCAGGTAAAATCGAAATTGCCAAACCGGTCTTGTATCGCGCGGCTTGCTCCTTAGAAAATCATCATCCACTCAGTGATATACATATTTCACAAGCTCGAAACTTTTGTAGTGAAGCTGCTTTATTAGCAGCCCGAGCAGGTATCCAAGTTCACGGTGCGATGGGCTATACATGGGAAGTGGATTTACAAATGTATGTTAAGCGCGCTTGGGCGTTAAATAACACCTGGGGCGATAGCATTATGCATCGTGCACGTGTTCAAGATTATGTCCTTAATTCTGATATCGATCTTGCTCCATCTAAAACTTTTGAGGCGCTATAAATGACTCAAGCATATATTATTGATGCCCTACGAACGCCAACTGGGCGCCGTAAAGGCGGTTTATCGCATGTTCATGCCATCGACTTAGGGGCAGCAGCGTTACAGCCCTTGGTTGCGCGTAATGCGATTCCTGCAGAAGATTATGACGATGTGATTTTTGGTTGTGTTGACACCATTGGCTCTCAAGCGGGAAATATTGCGCGCACGAGTTGGTTGGCCGCCGGACTGCCTATGAATGTGCCTGGTACAACCGTAGACCGTCAGTGTGGCTCTTCCCAGCAAGCCGTGCATTTTGCAGCCCAAGCGGTAATGAGCGGCACACAAGATGTCATTGCTGTCGGTGGTGTACAAACCATGACACAGGTGCCGATTTCATCGGCCATGCTAGCGGGTCAAGCGTTAGGGTTTACCACACCGTTTGCAGAAAGTAAGTTATGGGATGCACGTTTTGGTGATGCACCAGTCAATCAATTTTATGCGGCACAACGCATTGCTGATCATTGGGGCATCAGTCGCGCAGATATGGAAGCTTTTGCGTTAGAAAGCCATCGCCGTGCATTACATGCTGCTGCAGAAGGTCGGTTTGATCGTGAGATTGTTCCTTGTGAAGGTTTGACTCAAGATGAAACACCACGCGTGAGTACGCTTGAAAAAATGGCAGAATTAGAACCTGTTGATCCAGCTTACCCAAGTATTACTGCTGCGGTGTCCAGCTCAGTGTGTGACGCTTCAGCAGCAATGTTAATTGTGTCAGAGGCTGCGCTTAAAAAATATAAATTAACCCCCAGAGCTCGAATTCACCATATTAGTGTGATGGGGGATGATCCAATTTGGCACCTTCGTGCGCCAATACCTGCAACACAAGCAGCATTAAAAAAAGCAGGGCTAACGTTGGATGATATAGATTTGGTCGAGATCAATGAAGCATTTGCCTCTGTCGCGATGGCGTGGCTCAAAGAAACCGGGTACAGTCATGCAAAAACTAATGTCAATGGTGGTGCAATTGCGTTGGGTCATCCTCTAGGTGCCACAGGCGTGCGGTTGATGACAGCATTGTTGCACGAACTAGAAAGAACGGGTGGGCGATACGGCTTACAAACGATGTGTGAAGGCGGCGGCTTAGCCAATGTTACTATTATTGAACGATTATAATTTAGGAGACAGCTTATGACTATTTGCCAAGGACGTACCGTTATTATTACTGGCAGTGGAGGCGGTTTAGGCCGTGCCTACGCACTCGCATTTGCACAACAAGGTGCTAATGTCGTCGTTAACGATATCCGCGCTGAGGCTGCTCAAGCAGTTGCTGACGAAATAAATAACACAGGCGGTAAAGCCATTGCAAATAGCTGCGATATTACCACTACCGCGACTGCCCAAATGATTGTAGATGAAGCGCTTGCTGCATTTGGAGAAGTGCATGTGTTGATTAATAATGCTGGCGTGTTACGTGATGGTATGTTTGTTAATAGTGATGAAGATGCTTGGGATATGGTGATGCGTGTGCACTTAAAAGGTCATTTTTGCTTGGCCAATATCCTGAGTAAGCGTTGGCGTGACCTGTCTAAAGCCGGTAAACCGGTAGCGGCGCGTATTATCAATACAAGCTCTGGTGCGGGTTTACAAGGCTCTATCGGTCAGTCAAATTACTCAGCTGCAAAAGGCGCAGTCGCCAGTTTAACCTTAGTGCAAGCAGCTGAACTTGGTCGTTATGGTATTACGGCTAATGCACTGGCACCGGCTGCGCGAACTGCAATGACTGAATCAGCTATGCCTGATGTGGTCAAAAAACCCGATGACAATAGTTTTGATGCATGGGCGCCTGAAAATGTAGCACCGCTAGTGGTGTGGCTTGCTAGTGAGGCATCGAGTGATATCACCGGACAAATATTTGAATCACAAGGTGGTCGTATATCCTTGTGTGATGGTTGGCGAACGGGTCCTACTTTTGATAAAGGAGCGGCATTACAGGTAGATGAAATCGCTGACATTATTGCAGGCTTAAACGCTCAAGCCATTGCGCCACAAAAAGTATGGGGTACCAAATAATGGATAAGGTTGATGTTACTAAACGACGGTTGATTCAAGCTAGTGGTGCTTTAGGCAGTGCTGCTGTACTCGGAATGTCATTAAAGACGCACGCTGCGACATCAACCGCTTACACGTCATTTTCTGATTATGAACAGTGGGATATGACTGCAATGACGGATTTATTGCGCCAAGGCGACGTGTCACCCTTGGAGCTGACTGATGCATCCATTAGCCGTTTTGAAGCAAATGCCAAACTCAACATGGTCGCAGTTAACCATTTTGAACGTGCTCGAGACCAAGCTGCGCAGCTAAGTAAATTGAGTACCAGTGCGCGTTCGGAGCAAATGAATAATGCACCATTATTAGGTATTCCTTTTGCGTTTAAAGATTTAGGCGTGAGTATGGCCGGCACAGTCACTACCAATGGGTGTCGTTTTTTTAAAGATAATGTTGCAACCGCGAACTCAACATTAGTTAATCGTTATGAAGCCCTTGGGGTTAATATCCTTGCCAAACTAACTAGTCCGGAGTTTGGTCAAACGGCTACAGGTGAATCAAGTCTGCATGGTGATACACTCAACCCTTGGGACACGCGTTATAGTAGTGGTGGTTCATCAAGTGGTTCTGCTGTTGCGGTTGCCGCGCGCATACTTCCGGCAGCGCACGGTACTGATGGTGGCGGATCGATCCGTATTCCGGCCTCTCATTGTGGTTTGTTTGGTTTAAAACCGAGCCGAGGGCGTGTTGCGTATGGACCCTCTTCACTCGAAGGCTCGATGGGCTTGTCCGTGCATCATGCCTTAACTCGTAGCGTGCGCGATTCTGCTTTATTACTGCAACTTACCCAAGGCGCAGAGTTAGGTTCAAGAATCAGTTTGCCTAATGATGACATGCTAGGGGCTATTCAGAAACAACCGAAAAAATTAAAAATAGGCCTAATGGATTATCATCCGTTTGGTTACCCAATACATCAAGACTGTAAAGATGCGTTAACTAAAACTATCAAGATACTTGAGGCGTTAGGACACAATGTCGAAACTGTTAATCCTGTTCTTCCTTTAGAGGGGATGTTTAAAGGGATGGGGATCGCGACGTCGAGCAGTTTATTAAAAGCGGTTCAGGCCAGAGAACTTGTTCTTGGTAGAACTGCTCGAGAAGACGAATTTGAGTCGATTGTGTGGGGGCATTTACAAAAAGCGAAAGGCTTTACGGCACAACAGATGCTCTCAGCACGGTCTGCATTTGACCAAGGTGGTCAAGTGTTTGATGGGCTGCTCAATGAGTACGATTTTATCCTGACACCAGTGACGACAGCACCACCACCACTCATTGGTGAGCTATCTTTAAATCAACCTTATGATGTATTTGTCCAAAACATACTTAAGGCATCGCCGATTACAGCGTTGTTTAATATGACAGGTTTACCTGCGATGTCAGTACCATTGCATATCAATGCAGCAGGACTGCCAATTGGCGTTCAGTTTGCTGGGCCGTTTGGGGGAGAAGCGAAATTGCTTAGCCTTGCTAGTCAGTTAGAGCTTGCAGCACCCTGGGCTGATAAACAGCCCCCTAATTTTGGAGAATAATATGAACGTTGCACCTGAATACGTAAAAGGTCATAACTTATTACAAGGAAAATCGGTTTTAGTGACGGCAGCTGCCGGCGCAGGTATTGGCTTTTCTGCAGCACTTCGAGCAGCTGAAGAAGGCTGTCGTGCACTTATGATCTCTGACATCCACCCAGGCCGTTTAGTAAAAGCAGTTGACGCAATAAAAGAAAAAACAGGGCTAGAAAACGTGTTTGCTCAATTATGTGATGTCAGTAAAGAAGAACAAGTGCAAGCGCTGATCAATCAAGCTGAGGAGAAACTGCAAGGAGTAGATGTACTCATCAATAATGCAGGTTTAGGTGGGCAAGCTTCGGTGGTTGATATGACAGATGCACAGTGGAATATGGTTATCGATATTACCTTAACGGGGACGTTTCGCATGACCCGCGCCATGCTACCTTTTATGCAGCAGCGTAAAGCCGGTGTCATCATTAATAATGCATCTGTACTTGGTTGGCGCGCACAAAAAGAGCAAGCACATTACGCAGCCGCAAAAGCGGGTGTGATGGCATTTACACGTTGCAGTGCATTGGAAGCTGCAGATGACGGGATACGTATCAATGCGGTATCCCCATCGATTGCGCTGCATGAGTTTTTGAAAAAAGCAGCTAGCGCGGAGATGCTTGATGAACTTGCTTCGAAGGAAGCGTTTGGACGCGCGGCAGAGGTATGGGAAATTGCCAATGTCATGATGTTCCTAGCAAGTGATTATTCGTCGTACATGACGGGTGAGACTATCTCTGTTAGTTCACAGCGTGCGTAGAGGGTATTTATGACAATAACAGCGAATCAAATTTTTACTAGCCAAGCTCAATTACTTGAAGCTACAGGACTTAATCTAGGTGTGAGTGAATGGATCGTCGTTGATCAAACACGGATTGATATGTTTGCCGAATCGACGGGCGATCACCAATGGATCCATGTTGATCCAGTCAAAGCGGCACAAGGTCCTTTTGGTGCGTGTATTGCGCATGGCTATTTGACGTTGTCATTGGTCAATTATTTTTTACCACAACTCATGGAAGTGAAAAATATTAGCATGGGCGTGAATTATGGTTGCGACAAAATCCGTTTTCCGAATATTGTGAAAGTCGACAGTAAAATTCGCGGTACGGGTGAGATCATCAAGGTCGAACAAATTAAAGACAGTATTCAAGTAACAGCTAGAATTAGCATTGAAGTAGAAGGGCAAACGCGTCCAGCTTGTGTGGCAGATACGATTAGTCGGTATACCTTCGCCAATACAATATAATCCCCATGGACTTACAAAATAAGACTATTTTTATCACCGGCGCATCTCGAGGCATCGGTTTAGCCATGGCCTTACGATTTGCAGCAGATGGTGCAAATATTGTCGTAGCGGCAAAATCTGATGAACCTCATAACTTTTTACCCGGCACCATTCATGACACTGTAACAGCGGTTGAAGCCGCTGGGGGTAAAGGTTTAGCGATTAAATTAGATGTACGTAATGAAGCGGATATCAATGCCGCTATCGTCACTGCTGCTGAGCACTTTGGTGGTATTGATATACTAGTGCATAACGCAGGAGCGTATTGGTTAATGCCGACCGCAGAGTTTTCGACAAAGCGTCACGATTTGGTGTTTGACATCAATGAACGAGCGTATTTTTTACTCGCAAAAGCAGCCTATCCATATCTTTGTCAATCGGATAACCCACACATTCTAGGCTTAGCGCCACCGTTGGATCTTAATCCAGTATGGTTTATGAATACTTCTGCCTATACGGTATCCAAATTTGCCATGAGCTTGTATACACTAGGTTGGTCAAAAGAATGGCAAGCAGAGGGCATAGCCGCTAACACCTTATGGCCTCGTTGCGGTATCTATACCCCATCAGCCGAACTACATGGTGGTAAAGAATTAATATCAGAGTTTCGTAAGCCTGAGATAATGGCTGACGCAGCTTATGAAATTGTTACCAGTGACAGTCGTGAGTTTAGTGGCAATCACTGCATCGATGATAGTTTTTTATACACGCGAGGGTACACTGACCTTGAGCAGTATTCTATGGTCCCTGGTAATGCGTTGGTGGAAGACTATATGGTGCCACAAGATATTAGCCGACCACCAGGTGTTAAGCTCACAGCAAACCGCCTGTATGATTTTACAACGGGTGAATTGTTAGCGGGAGCCAAAGTCGGGTCAATCAACAAATCTAAACTCGATAAGAAATAACACACAGTCCAAAAATGAAAGTGCTTAAGCTGTTAACGAACCACCATTAAGTTTATTTATAACTTGCCGTTACGCATCATCGCGTCCATTCCACCATCCACATATAGGACGCTGCCATGGATAAATGAAGCCTTGGAGGATTGTAAGAAAGTCACCGCATCAGCAATTTCATTAGGCTCGCCATTGCGGCCGATGGGTGCAATAAAGTTACGCACCGCTTCGCCAAAACGAGGGTCATTCTTAGACGCTTCATGTAATGGGGTTTCAACTGCGCCAGGGGCAACCGTATTTAAACGAATGCCTGTTTTACCAATTTGTACCGCTAAGCGGCGTGCATGCACTGTAAGTGCATATTTAGACGCAGCATAAGCAATATGTGGTTGGCCTAACTCATCAGCCATTGTACGCGCAGCTTCTTCTTTGTTTTCGAGCATTAATTCGGTCATTGCATGGGGTTCGGCAATTTGCTGCACCGCTGCCACCGAACCAATAATGGTAATCGCTGGGTTTTCGCCTTGATTTAGAGTATCTTGTAATAATGAGATGAGCTCAGTAGTACCGAAATAATTGACAGATATGACCAAGCTTGCACTCGGCGCTGTCACGCCTAAACCCGCACAGCATACTAAGCCATCGAGTTTATTGTTAGACAATGCTTTAACTTGGTTAGCAGCATTAATACGTCCTTCGACGGTGGATAAATCGGCAATAATATCGGCATTTTGTCTATCTATACCCAATACTGTATGACCCGCTTCTTGCAACTGTTTGCACACTGCTGCGCCGATGCCTGAGGCTGAACCTGTAACTGCTGTAATTGACATAAACACTCCGTAATTTAGTTGTTAGGGTTTGGGGAAACTGAGCTGGCAGAATGCTGCTTAACCAGCTTTTGTTTAGCTAAATATGTTTTTAGGCGAAATAAAATAACCACTGAAATTAATGTCGAACTGCTGGTGATCATTAACGCATAACGCAATGATTCCATGTCTGCAAACCGAGTTAGCATATCACTTAACAATCCAACTAACATAGGACCAAGACCCAATCCTAATAGAGTGATCAATACAGTTTGAATCGAAATGGCAAGAGCCCGTTTATTGGCGGGGACAATTTCGGTTAACAGCGTGATGCTTGGACTAAACCACCAGACAGAGAAAAAACTCGATAAGGCACAAAAAATCATCGCAAAAGGAACATTGGCAAAAAACCAACTATCGCCTAAACCTTGTGGCCAAGCTAAGTATGTCATCATGCATGTCCAGCCTAACAAATGGCCCGTTAAAGGCATCCACAATGGCCCTTTATGCCGTGCTATTCGGTTAGATAAATAACCACTTAACAAAATTCCAATTGCGGCTGCACCGCCACCAAAGAATCCAGCCATCATACCCGCTTGGGTTAACGTTAAGTCATGACTTCGCACTAAAAAAGTGGCGTTCCACATACCAAACGCATTGGCACTGATGGTTGCAATAGCGCTTGCATAAATCAGTAATCGATAGTCTTTTAATTTAAACAGAGATTTGGTGGAGTCTTTAAAGTTGCCCTCACTATCAATCGGTGATTGTGCGTAAATTGAATCTTCAGTCGGTGCAACCGTAACATGTCTCGGATCGGGCATGAAAAAATAGAATACACATGCAATCAATGCTGTTGGTATCGATATAATAAATAGCGTATCACGCCAGCCATAGAGTTCGACCCAATGTGCCCCCAGGGTTAAGGCGATAATAGCGGAGATTGTTGCGCCAGAAGTGAAGCAACTGATTGCAAATGCACGTTGCTCTATCGGATAGGTATCAGCAAGCAACGATAATGATGCAGCGGTGATGGGGGATTCTGCTACTGCAATTAACATGCGCATGATTAACAGCATTATGAATCCAGTCGCAACACCGCTAACAGCAGTGAAGACACCCCAACATATAGCACTTGCAGCCAGTAATTTGGTGCGACTTACCCGATCAGCCAAACGGCCGGCTGATAATCCGGTTAACGCAAATACAATTGCAAATGCCAACCCAGTCAACAAGCCCATTTGCCCATCGCTAGCACCAAATTCTGCTTTTATTGGCTCGATCATTACTGCCATTATTTGCCGACCAACAAACGCTTCAATATAGAATAAAGTCAGCACCAACAACAAAAGATGTTGGCGCCCAGTTGGTTTTGCTATGTTCAAGCGTGTTTAGCCTTTAGGGCTTTAGCCATCGTCATTGCGGTGTCGTCGATCATATCTTCTTGTCCGCCAACAGTTTTCATGCGCCCAAGTTCAAGTAAAATGTCTCTAGCAGGGATGCCATATTTCTTTTCTGCCCGTTCTGCAAATAATAAAAATGAGGAATACACGCCGGCATAGCCTAAGGTTAATGAGTTGCGATCAACACGAATAGGTTGATCCATCATAGGTACAACTAGATCTTCGGCCACATCCATTATTTTGTATAAATCAATGCCATGATTTGCACCCATACGATCCAAAACCGCAGTAAATACTTCTAATGGCGTATTTCCGGCTCCCGCACCTAAACCGGCAACTGAACCATCAATACGTTTTGCACCCGCTTCGATTGCAGCAAGCGAATTGGCAATACTCATTCCAAGATTGTGATGGCCATGAAAGCCAATTTCAGTGTCTTTATGTAACTCACTGGCAAATAAACCAATACGTTGTGTTACATCATCTGGCAACATGTAACCAGCTGAATCGGTACAATAGATACAGTTAGCACCATACGATTCCATAAGCTTAGCTTGGACCAGCAATTCTTCTGGACTAATCATGTGTCCCATCATCAAAAAGCCAACGGTATCTAAACCCATTTTACGCGCCGCGCTAATATGTTGTTCAGATACATCCGCTTCAGTGCAGTGGGTTGCAACACGAATGGTACTTACGCCATGGTCGTGTGCCATTTTTAAATGGTCAACGGTACCAATACCTGGAATTAATAATGCAGAAATCTTTGCATTTTTCATTTTTGGTACAACCGCACTCAAATACGCTTCATCGGTATGTGCAGGAAAACCATAGTTTAGTGATGCTCCGCCTAAACCGTCACCATGGGTAACTTCAATTAAGGGAATGCCAGCTTGGTCTAAGCCTGTGGCAACAGCGACCATTTGGTCAATGCTGATTTGGTGTTGTTTTGCATGCATACCATCCCGCAGCGACATATCGTGCAGGGTGACTTTTTTGTCTTTCAAATTCATGAGTTAACTCCTACATGTTCACTGCTAGTCACCGTTCCATCAAGCATTTGCTGCGCAAACATTTCTGCTGTGCGCGCAGCCGCTGCAGTCATAATGTCAAGGTTACCTGCATATTTTGGTAAATAGTCACCTAAGCCTTCCACTTCTAGAAAAATAGAGACTTTTCGTCCATCAAATACTGGGCCATTTTTAAGCGAATATCCGGGCACATATTTTTGTACTTCAGCGATCATTTGGTGCACTGATTCGGTAATGGCTGCTTGGTCCGGTTCATCTTCAGTCAAACAGTGGATCGTATCGCGCATTAACAGTGGCGGCTCTGCGGGATTGATAATAATAATGGCCTTGCCTTTTTTTGCGCCACCGACACGTTCAACAGCCCCTGATGTAGTGCGTGTAAACTCATCGATATTTTGACGCGTACCAGGACCGACTGATTTAGATGATACTGTGGCAACAATCTCGCCATATTCTACTGCTTGAACACGTGAGACGGCTGCAACCATAGGAATAGTTGCTTGACCACCACAGGTCACCATGTTGACATTTAATACCGAGCTGTCTAGTTGACGTAAATTAACAGGGGGGACACAAAATGGACCAATCGCAGCCGGCGTCAAATCAATCATTAATACGCCTTTTTCGTTGACTTTTGCTGAGTTGGCAGCATGCACGTAAGCAGAGGTAGCATCAAATGCAATTTTTATTTCATCAGACTCGATATGCGGGATCAACCCATCAATCCCTTCAGAGGTTGTTTTTAATCCTAGCGCTTTTGCTCGCGCTAACCCATCAGAATCAGCATCTATGCCGACCATCCAAACGGGCTCTAATATGTCGCTGCGCTGCAGTTTATACAACAAGTCTGTGCCAATATTGCCTGAACCAATTAAGGCGCATTTAATCTTTTTCATATACTTTTCCCTAATGGGTTAAATGTTATTCACAAAAGCTGACTGAGCAAGAACCAAGACCTTCTATGGTCATGCTAAACACATCGCCCGCTTGTGCATCAATGAGTGGAGCAAGTGCACCCGATAAAATAATTTCACCTTGCTTAAATTCAATACCATATTCACCGAGGGTATTAGCTAGCCAGGCAACCGCTTGTGCTGGATGCCCTTGAACAGCAGCACCAATACCTGAGCCAGCCGGTTGGCCATTGTGTTCAATGTGCATTTGTGCAGCAGCCAAATCAATCGAATTAGGATTAATGCGCTGTTTACCTATAACAAATACGCCGCATGAAGCGTTATCAGCAACCGTATCAACAATGCTAATATTCCAATTTTCGATGCGTGAATCGACAATTTCAAAACACGGTGCCACCCACAGTGTTGCATCAAGGATATCTTGCGCGGTCACACCGGGACCTTTGATGTCGTGTTTTAAACAAAACGCAATCTCACCCTCAGCGCGGGGTTGAATTAACTGCGCTTTTTTCAGGCTAATAGCACTACCATTTTCATAGTGCATAACATCGGTGAGGAAACCAAAATCAGGCTGATGTACATTTAACATCTTTTGTACAGCTTCGCTGGTGACACCAATTTTTTTTCCGACAATCGTTTCACCGGCTTGAGTTTTTAGGTGTAAGGTTTCGAGTGAAATTTGATAAGCGTCGTCGATGGTTAAATCCGGGAAGCGATGTATCAGTGGAGCTACAGTTTGCCTATTTTTTTGCGCATTGACTAATTCAATGGCTAGTTTTTGATATAGTTTTTTCACTATTTAGGCTCCTGCGTTTTCCATAAATCAGGTAAACCGGGATCGGTGCTAGTAATTAAGCGCTTAAGTAGTAGTTTTAACGCCATTACATCGCCTACGCCAAGTTTTTCGATAAGTTCTTCTTCAATCGCCTTTGCTTGAGCAATATGGACCAGTGATGTTTCACGCCCATGATCAGTTAACTGGTAATGTTCATCGTCTAGTTTCTCTATTAGATCTTGGTTGATGAGGAATTCTATGTCGCTGTCTGCTAAGCTGTGCCCAGTGTACTCAATATGATCATTGAGTTGCTCCAAGGTTAAACGTGATTGAATATTGAGAACTGACAATGCAAAAAAATGTGAGTCTTCATGAGCCTGTTCGTCAAATACTTTACGCATACGAAACAGCATTTGAAAGTGCGAACGGCCAAGTAAATAGCCTAACAAATCTTCATTATAACTGCACTGAGGTGAACTAGGCTCTGAGGAAAGTGCGACGCCTTCCCATGGCTTACGAGCCGTCATGGCATATTGCCCTTGTTGAAATACTAAGGGAGGGAGTGTTTGTTGATCAAAGCTAAGGACTTCGCCAATATAAATAAGGTGGTCGCCGCCATCGTGCGTGACGATATTTTTGCATTGAAAACGTGCACTACAGTTAGGTATTAACGGGGCATCACTGATGCCTTTATCGAGTACTATACCTTGGAATTTATTTTCACCGCGAGAGGCAAACGTATTCGATAAATCTTGTTGATCTTGCGACAACACATGCACATTCCAATGTATAGCTTCATTGAACGCGTCTAAACTGAGTGAGGTTTTGGCTAAACTCCATAACACCATAGGCGGGTCTAAGGATACAGAGTTAAAGCTGTTCGCCGTTAACCCGACAGGAGTACCGTCAGGTGCAGTTGCCGTGATAATAGTTACACCAGTTGTAAAACTGCCAAGTGCATTTCTAAAAGCAATGGTGTCGAATTCTTGTGGTGCCATGGTAATAACCTTTTTAAGCATTCAGTGTAAACAGTATCTTAACAAGCTCGTTTCGCATCATCGTCTTTATGGACTAAACACTATATTTGCACCATTTTTTACTGATAAAGGGTGCGATATTATCCATAAATATTAAGTAGTATGTTCAACGCTCGTCCAATTGGACGAGGATAGATATGTACAAATACATTAGGTTTGTAAAATTGGAGCTAAACGTGTATTGAATATTGTTAAGATCATGCAGGTCTGTTAATTAATGACAGCTTCGTTTAGCATTTAATCTACTTACAATTAAAGGAACTAGTCCATGACTCAGCAATTGGATTCAATGGCACAACTATTAAACGCTCAGCAGCAAGATCATATTAAACATCGGCTTGTTAGCGCAGACCAAAGGCGCAAGCGTTTACAACAAGTGATAGATGTGATTGTCGCACACCATCAAGAGTTTGTTGAAGCCATGGAACTTGATTTTGTAGGGCGCAGCCAAGGCTTTTCTGTGATGAATGACATATTAGGTTCACTTGCTAGCCTTAAGTATGCGCGAGATCATCTGGATAGTTGGATGGGGAGTGACAGTCGTCAAGTATTTTCTCCATATGACCAGCTGGGCAGTACTGCTCGAATTGAATATCAAGCTAAGGGAAGTGTGGGCATTATTGGTACATGGAATGCACCCTTGTATACGTTACTCTCACCGTTAGCTTGCGTATTAGCTGCTGGTAACCGTGCAATACTCAAACCTTCAGAGGTCACGCCTAAGACAGCTGATGTGCTTGCATCAGTTTTCGCTAAAGAGATTGATCCTCTTATCGTCGCGGTGGTAACTGGAGGTGTAGAAGTAGGTGTTGAATTTAGCCATCTACCTTTTGACCATCTAATATTTACGGGCAGTACGGCTGTTGGTAAAAAAATCATGCAGGCTGCGTCACAGAATTTAGTCCCAGTTACTCTTGAATTAGGAGGAAAGTCACCGGTAGTGATAAGTGACAGTTGTGATTTGGAAGAAACATGCAAGCGCATAGCCATAGCTAAAAGTAACAATGGTGGCCAGCTCTGTATCAGCCCCGATATAATTTATGTACCCAAGCATAACATCGAGCAAACTGCGTCCTTGATCCTGGAGACGTATAAGTCACTTTTCCCGGAAATTACTAACAATGCTGATGTCGTACCAATTGTCAATCAAGCACATTGCCAACGAGTTGTTGATGTGATTAAACAAGCTCAAGATAGTGGTTGTGATGTGCGAGATAGCCATAGCGTTGCTGATCTGCAAGCGTGTGTCTCACAAGACAAAAGATTGCCGCTTCACTTAGTTATCGCACCCGCTAAATCCACTCGTATTATGCAGGAGGAAATATTTGGTCCTGCTGCGGTGTTGCAGCCTTATGACGATATTGCTGATGTGATTGATGACATTAACCTGGGAGATAAACCGCTTGCGCTTTATTATTTTGGCGAAAATCAAGCAGAACTAGACCTTGTGTTAGCCAACACAACATCTGGTGGGGTTTCGATTAATGATTGCTTGATGCATGCTGCCATGCATGATGCGCCATTTGGTGGGGTAGGGGCATCTGGAATGGGACATTATCACGGTGTAGAGGGCTTTAAAGCCTTGAGTCATGCACGAACTGTATTTGTCGCTCCGCAACATGATCCTCGAGGCGAGTGGGGTTTATTACCTCCGCATCATGACCAATTTAAAGCGATGATGGTGGCACAGGTTACTGCAGATTAATTTTTTAAATGTTTTAGGTAAAACAATGCAGCTTAATAGCTGCATTTTTTTTAAGAACATGTTGATAGCATCAAAACGCTAGATATCCAAAACTTATTCTTCAGTATACGCTCTTGCGCCTTTTGGCACATACACGCCGTCAACTTTGGATTGGAATTCTTCTTTGCGTGCTCTTGGGTTATAAAATTGCTTATACCAAATTCGAGCTTTCATGAACGGGCCATCGCTAGGTAAAAATAATCCATTTAAACATGGTGCTTTATTGACCCACACTTGGAAATCTTGCAGAAATGCCGCTTTACTGGCATCTTGGAATTGACGCGCTGCAATGCCATCTTCTACTGTTGCTTCGGCATGGCCTCCAGGAGATTTTACGAGCAATGCATGCCATACTTTGATGGAACCATCCTCTATAGGGGTATGCACTATCATAAGATGGGATTCATAAAACCCCGTCAAGTGTGATAACAAGACACCTGGACCATGATAAGTCGTCACAGTATGCAATATTGGACTTTCGCCATCTGCACCAACTAAAGTACGATGCCCGCCGCACTGACGTTGTGTGGCTAGATGACCACTAAATTCATTTTCGTAACGTTCAACGGTAGAGCCATGAATCGGACTTAGATGTCCATAGTCACAAATGTTGTCGATGACTTCTTGTGGATGTTGTTCAAGTATACCCAAATCATCAAAACGCCAATGTACCCAAGCTTTATCATCCCATTCAGGAAGACTTGGATGATCCCATTCTGGCTCACCGTTTTCAGGATCGTGCCAGATCCAAATTGCCCCCATGCTCTCAGCTACGGGCCATGCTTTAATACACGCTGTTTTTGGAATCGGTCCATCATGATAAGGAATATCATCGCACTGACCATCTGGCCCAAAGCGCCATGCATGGTAAGGACAGCGTATGCTATCCCCTTCAATATTGGTGCCACCGCCATCAATGATGACATATGAGGTATCATTGTCGGCGGCTAAATGTGTTTTCATATGCGGGCAGTAAGCGTCAAGCAATACCACTCTGCCCGTCGCTCGTCCGCGATAAAGCGCAAAATCTCTGCCAAAAAATCGAACTGCCACGGGTTTGTGTGTATTGATTTCTTCAGCTGTAGCTATCATGAACCAGCCGCGAGGGAAGGTATAATCGCCGAGACGATAATCTTGTGAAGTGGCCATAAATACTCCTTTGTATGTCGTTAATGGTCTTATAAATAAAGTGTTAGCCGAGCTAATAACTGCGTTTTGTAGTTATAACTTATCCGCTAGCTGCTCATTGGTTGCAATATTGGTCATGTGTGTGTAATAAGGCGCGATGGCTTTGTGATAAAACAGTGCTGACAACACCAACATGATAAGCATCAATAGAATGGCATATTGTAAGCCTTCACCAGCATCTGTTTGTGAGAATAGATCACTAAATGTGCCGGTCAATAAAGGGCCGATACCTGCGCCAAATAAGGTTAAAAATAGTGCTAGCATTGCAATACTCGTGGCACGTTGTTTGCTGTTTACTAATTTACTCACTGCAGCGAAAGCCAGTGTTGGCCACCAACTGTTGAAGAAACTAAAACCGGCTGCAAAGATAATCGCATGAGGTATTTTGACACTACCTAGTTGCCAAATTGCATCTGCCGGCCAAAAAAGAAAACCATAGCCAAATGGAATACTCAATAATACACCGATTACTGGCATACGTAGTTGCCAGCGCGTATTAGTGCGGCATAACTTATCGCAATAATAACCGCTAAACATTGAGCCGACTGCAGCGAACACACCGCTAGCTAAACCGAATGACAACCCAGCGTGCGCTAATGTCATATCAAAGTTTCGAACCATAAATGTGGGTGCCCAGATACCGTATCCGTAACCGACCATACCGGCAACGGCAGTACCCATACAGATATACAAAAATCCTTTTATTTTTATAATGTCACGTAGGTCGTTAAAGAATTTACCTTGAGGTTGCAAACGTACTTGCTTTTCTGCTTCGGTATCGTATACGCCCATACCAGGATCTCTGCCAAAAACATACAGTAATAAAGCGATCACAATGCCCGGAGCACCAAAAAAGATAAATACTGCGCGCCAGCCAAATTCTTGCGCAATCCAGCCACCTAATGCCATTGCTGCAAGTAAACCAATATGCGGACCGAGCATGTATAG
>JAQXDG010000009.1 GCA_029251505.1 Glaciecola sp.
ATATGTTAGGTAATTTAAGCCAAACACCTTCACCTAAGATTGGTTCGCGTACTGGTAGTCGTGGTAATCCAAACTTAAAACCGTTTAAGTCTAATAATTTAGATATATCTCTAGAATATTATTATGACGAGGCGAGTTATGCGGCTGTTGGTTTGTTCTGGAAAGAAGTTGAAGATTGGATTGATAATTCTCAGGTAACGACAACCTTCCCTGGCCTATATGATGTTTATGAAGGTCAACGTTGGAATGCTGCTGTCTCTGCTATCACTGGACGTGGTGAGCAAGCAACAGATAGTGCTATTTATCAAGAATTAGTCAGTAACGGAGTTGGTATTGGTGAAAATAATCGTATTTTACCTGACTCTGCAACTGATCCGTTGATTGATTGGACAATCAATTCTCCAGAGAACGTTGGCACACGAAGTGTAAATGGAGCTGAATTCGCTATACAACATTTATTTGGTGACAGTGGTTTTGGTGCTGGATTAAATGGTACTGTTGTTCAGGGTGACGTTGAATATGATAACTTTATTCTCTCGGCTCAAGCGATCTTACCAGGTCTAAGTAACTCAGCGAACTTCCAAACATTCTATGAAAAAGATGGTTTGTCTGTGAAGCTTACTGCTGCTTGGCGTGATGAGTATCTTGCTGGTCAAGGTCAGCCGGATACAAGTGATGCACCGCCTGTATATGTAGAAGAGTTTTTACAATGGGATGTAAGTGTTAACTACGATGTTAATGAGCATGTCACTGTATTTTTTGAAGGGGTTAACCTGACAAACGAAACAGAACGTTCATTCGGACGATTTGAAAGACAATTCTTAAGTGCCGCTCAATATGCACCTCGTTATACTTTAGGATTCCGTATTAAATCCCTTTAATACATTATTTCTTAAATGATAAAAACCACTATAGGTCGACCCTGTAGTGGTTTTTTTTTGATGCAGAGTAGCGCATAAAAATGCTGGTGAGCAATAACGTCACTATTTTTCATCAAGGTTGCAGTTTATTAATAAGGAATTAAACACCGCAGGATAGACGAGACCAGCAAATTACCTTTGGTCCGCATTAGGGAGTATGATGGAGAGATAAGCTATTGAGTGAGCAGTATCCGTGCTTTTGGATCAATGGCTGCACAGCCTTTTCCGGTATTAAGCGCATTGCTGCACTTATATACCCGAACATAATCAATTAATAACTGCTTTGGATAATCCGAAGTATCAATACCTTTCTCGTTAGTATTTTCAGGCCACACGCCGCCAATAGCAAGATTAAAGATAAGGTAAAAACGTTCGTTAAATGGCGCGTCAGACTCTCCAGTAATCCATTCACCGCTGGCACCTTTACTACGGGTGTACCAGTGACTACTGCGTTGGGTCAAAAAATGATAATTGTCTACGTACCAGCGGATCTCATCTTGCTCCCATTCAATGGCGTAAGTATGAAAGTTATCTGCAGGATTAATTTTATTGGGCAATATAACACCGCTACCAGTATAGATATTGTCTGGCCACGTTGCACCATAATGAAGAGTGCCATGCACCCTTGTTTCTAAAGTGTGGCGTGATTGTGGGACTGCAGGGTCGAACTGCGCATCGGATAGTGTGCCCAAATTAACTGCTTCCATAATATCAATCTCGCCTGACGCAGCCCAAGTGCCATAAATATGATCCGTCGGAAGCATCCAAATCGCAGGCCATGTACCTTGTCCTTGTGGTAGTTTGGCACGAATCTCCATACGTCCATAACGCCAATCGCCTTTACCTTTACTGAGGACTTTACCAGATGAAAAGGGCAAAGTTTTAGTGTCAGATAATAAATAATCTGGATGAGTTTGATATAATGCAGGACCGGTTGAAGAACCATATAGTGCTTGTAGAACAAGATGACCGCTTTGAATGAAGACATTATTTTCATTTGGGGTATAGCATTGTTTTTCTTCATTACCCCCGCCCCAACAGCTATGTTCGACGGACCATTTACTCGTGTCAAGGCTAGGATTAGAAAATTCATCCTTCCAGACAAGTTGCCAGTTAGGGTGAACCGTTATAGAAGTTAAATGATTTGCATTAACAGGAGAAGGTTTGTTTGCATCCGCTAAATCAGCAAAACTTAGCGGCGCAAACAGACACACACCTATTGGCAATATCCTTATTGCAATCTGCACGTTTACTGACAAGTAATCGTGTTGGCGGACACATCCGTATAACCAATTTCTGAAAGGATAATGTTTACGCTAGCAGCGCTACTTAGACTGAACGCATTGGTAATAGCTGATAAATCTTCACCGGCCTGAGTAAAGCAGCTCGTCGCAACAGAGACTTGAGACCAAGTGTTTAGCTCGATTGCATTTAATGCAGAGCTAATATCAACATTGCTGGCACAGTTACTGTCGTTTTCACAATTGATGCCCACATTGACTGCCCCGTTTGGTTTAGTCACTAGATTTACCCACATGCTGATTGCTTTGTCGGTTGCAACAGCGCTCAAGTCTACGGCTTTAGGCGCATTAAATAATACTGCACCGGTTCCAGTACCATTAAAGGTTAACTGAAAGCTGTCTTCTTGAACGTTGCGATCATATGTACGATAACTAATGCTAGGTAACGCTAGCGTATTAGACATTACCGCTGCGGCTTGACCATTAGACACTAATGCCAAATTCCAAGGATAAACAACTGAACGGTTATAGACCATGTTAGAAGCATTGGCTGAGGTATCGATGTTCAATTCATCCAATTGTGCTGCTAATACTTCTTCAGCGCCATAAGTTAAGCCAAAACCATATGGTAATAACGGCGCGTAATTTTCATCTCCACGGTTAACGACTTGGTCAGGACTTTTAGGCCAAGAATAAGATAATTTACCATGAAAATCATAATTTACACTGCCATCTGCTTTCGCCATAATGACATCGGCGACACCGACACCTTCTGAGCCAGGTAACCATGCAGCCACAAACGCATCAGAGGCGTTTAATTCTGGATTCACCCACATAGCACGACCACTAATAAAGATCGATACCACAGGGATCCCTTGGTCTTTTAATGACTTTAACAATGCTAAATCAGTTTTGTTACCCGGTTGATATTCTACTGATGGACGGTCACCCACACCTTCAGCGTAAGGCTCTTCACCAAATACGACTACTGCAACATCAGGTTTATTTCCTGCACTCGCATCAAAACTACCATCAACACTCAATGTGACTTTACCGCCAGCGGCATTAACCGAGTCGGCAATACCAGCGTAAATAGAACTACCACCTGGGAAATCCGCATTGGTATTATTGGTACCTTGCCACGTGATAGTCCAGCCGCCAGATTGCTTGCCAATATTATCAGCAGCGTCACCAGCAACTAAAATGTTCGCTGTTGGATTTAATGGTAATATGTTGTTATTTTTTAATAAAACCAGTGATTTACGCACTGCTTCACGCGCAACTGCACGATGATCTGGATGACCAATAAGCTCCATTTTACCCGAGTAAGCACGCTTTTCCGGGCTTGGGCGGTCAAAGATACCCGCACGCGCTTTGACTCTTAAAATTCGGGTTACTGCGTCATCAATTCGGCTCATAGGGATCGTGCCATTTTTGACTTGGGCAACGGTATTGGCAAATAATGGACGCCATGATTGAGTCGGCGCCATGAATATATCTAATCCAGCATTAATCGCTTGAGGACAGCTTTCATTGGTACAGCCGGCAACTTGTCCATGGCCATTCCAATCACCCACTACAAAACCATCAAAACCCATGCGGTTTTTTAGTACTTGATTCAGTAAGTACTCAGAACCGTGGATCTTGTCACCTTGCCAACGGTTAAACGAGGCCATGACTGACTGAGCGCCAGCTGTAAGGCCGCCAACATACCCTTGCGCATGGATGTTATATAAGTCTTCTTCTGAACTGATATTGTCGCCTTGGTCAACACCATCAAGCGTGCCACCATCACCGACAAAGTGTTTAACGGTGCTGAGTACTTTATCTTCAGCTAAAAAGTTTTCCCCAGCCGTGCCTTGTAAACCATGCACAATAGCGGTTGAGTAGGCTTTTACGATTTCTGGATCTTCTGAATAGCCTTCGTAAGTTCGTCCCCAACGGTCATTGCGAACGACAGCAACTGTGGGAGCAAAAATCCAATCAATACCCGTTGCAAGGACTTCTTTAGCAGTAGCTTGAGCAACACGTTCAATTAAATCTGGATCGTTTGCTGCACCAAGACCAATGTTATGTGGAAATAACGTAGCCCCTACCACATTATTATGACCATGAACGGCATCTGTGCCCCAAATGGTGGGGATAGTAGAGCCATCTAATGAATCATCAATCGAGGCTTGATACATAGACTCAGCTAAATCAATCCAATCTTGAGGCGTTGCCTGTTTATTGTTATCTGGGTATGCCCCACCGCCATTTAAAAATGAACCAAAGCCGTATTGACGCATATCTTCTAGCGTAATATCTCTAATTTCGGGTTGGATCATTTGCCCGATTTTTTGTTCTAGCGTCATTGTGCTAAGCATTTTGGCAACTTGTGCTTCAATAGCTGCGTCTTTTTTGACTTCAATATCAAGCTGAGGCCAAATTGGATTTGCTACGTTACTTACTGTTGTAACCGCTTCTTGCGCTGATTCATTAGCAGTACCGCAGGCTACTAAGTTCAATGCGATTAAGGTTCCTAAAAGTGCACGAGGCATATTAATAAACATGTGTCTGGTTCCTATCCTTTAAATGTCGGTCTTAACTTTATGGCCAGATAAACCATAGAATGCGATGTAGATATAACAGATTGCCGGTAATAAGAATGAGAGCTGTACGCCAATGCCATCCGCTAATACACCTTGTAATAATGGTAATAATGCGCCACCTACGATAGCCAAACATAGTACACCAGAACCTTGTGCGGCATGTTTACCTAAACCGGTTACTGCTAGAGAGAAAATAGTTGGGAACATAATAGAATTACATAAGCCGACAAGTAATATTGCCCACATTGCAAAATGCCCCGTTGTTGTTACCGCTAGTATAATGAGAACTACTGCCATAAAAGCGTTAAATGCTAATACTTTACCCGCAGCAACATACTGCATGACGTATGCACCGACAAAACGACCCACCATTGCACCACCCCAGTATAAGGCGATTAATTTTGACGCTTCGGCTTCACCGATACCTGCTATTTCTGGCAAGCTAAAGAAATTGACTAAAAAACTACCAATAGCGACTTCTGCTCCCACATAGACGAAAATACCAACTGCACCTAATACTAGATGCGGGTATTTTAATACCGCAGCTAAATGACCTTGGCCATCTTCACTTGTATCTTGTATGTTTGGTAATTTTAAGTACGCAAATATCGCCGCTAAAATCACTAAGGCTAATGCCAACATCACATAAGGCAGTTGTACCGCCGAGGCATCGCCTGCAACAGGCTCATGCCCTCCTGCAAATAACAACGAAGCACCAAAAAATGGCGCGATAGTTGTACCAAAAGAGTTAAATGCTTGGGTCATGGTTAAGCGCGAAGAGGCTGTTTTGGGATCGCCTAGCGCACTCACATATGGATTGGCAGAAACCTGTAGGATAGTAATTCCAGAAGCTAGGATGAACAAGGCTGCTAAAAACAAGCCATAAATGCCGGCTGTTGCAGCGGGGTAAAACAAACCGCAACCAATAGCTGCAATGGTTAATCCTAACACGATACCTTTTTGGTAACCGATCTTAGAAACTAAGCGACCTGCTGGCAGTGATACAATGAAATACGCTCCAAAAAAACAAAACTGGATCAACATTGCTTGGGTGAAATTTAAGTTAAATGCACCTTTAAGATAGGGGATAAGTATGTCATTTAAGCAGGTGATGAACCCCCACATAAAAAATAACGAAGTCAGTGCATATAGCGCAAACTTAAAGTTTCCTTGAGGTTGTTCCCCAGTATTTGATGATGTTGGTGTTGCAAAGGCCACAATAAATTCTCCAAAGGTGTTGATTTTTTTTATTATAAACATTAAATTAACATGAATGAAAGCGCTTTCATTGTTTGTTTGATAACTTTTTTCATTTAATTAAACAACATTGTTAATTTTGTATTACACCGAACTATCGAATAATTGGTAACCCCATGACAAAACTTACCCTACCTTACGACTCTAAAATGTTAGATGAGGAATTTATCTTCGGCGTCGCGACGTCTTCTTTTCAAATAGAAGGGGCGCGTGCTACTCGTTTGGATTCAATTTGGGATACGTTTTGCGCACAAGAAAATACCATCTCTGACCATACTCATGGCGACGTTGCTTGTGATCATATTAATCGTTGGCAAGAAGATGTGCAGTTGATTTGTGATCTTGGTGTCGACGCTTATCGTTTTTCGATTTCTTGGCCGCGCGTCATGCATCAGGACGGTTCAGTCAATGAAGTTGGGTTTGCCTTTTATGAACATCTTGTCGATGCATTAAAAGCGCAAGGTAAAAAAGTGTTTGTTACCTTGTATCATTGGGATTTACCTCAGTACCTTGAAGATGAGGGTGGGTGGTTAAATCGAAATACAGCTGTTGAATTTGCTAAGTATTGTGATGCCATTTCTGCTCGTTTAGGCTCTAAAGTAGATGCTTACACTACATTAAATGAGCCGTTTTGCGCAGGGTATTTAAGTTATGAGCTTGGCATTCATGCTCCAGGCTTGACCGGCAAAAAGAACGGTCGACAAGCGTCTCACCATTTGTTACTTGCTCATGGCTTGGCCATGCAAGTGCTCCGTAAAAACTGCCCTGATGCAGACTTAGGGATTGTGATTAATATCCATCCAGGTTATCCACAAACGGATTCTGCTGCAGATATTGAAGCCACTAAAATGGGGGGGGAATATCTTTTTTATTGGTATCTGGATCCCTTGTTAAAACAGTGCTATCCAAGTGTCATGGATAAATTAACGGATGCAGAAAAACCCGATATCCAGGATGGCGATATGGCTATTATTGGTCAGCCACTCGATTTTATTGGCATGAATTATTACACCCGTAACGTTTATACCATGGACGATAATGGCTGGTTCAGCATTGTGCCTCCACCAGCAGGTAATTTAACTGAGATGGGGTGGGAGATAGTGCCTGGTGCCATGACCGATATGCTAGTGTCATTAAATAATGAGTATCCCTTACCACCGATGTTTATCACTGAGAATGGTGCGGCGATGCCGGATAAGCTTGTTGGTAAGCAGGTGGATGATCAAGACCGGATTGATTACTTCCAGTCGCATTTTTTAGCGGTACACAATGCAATGGAACAAGGCGTCAATATCAAAGGCTATTTTGCATGGAGTTTGTTAGATAACTTTGAATGGGCAGAAGGTTACAGTAAGCGTTTTGGGTTGATTTACATTGACTATGAAACACAAGAGCGAATATGGAAAGATAGCGCTATTGCTTATAAAAATATGCTAACATCACGTGCATTAGTCACGTCAGAATAAGCGTAATATGGCCACAATATATCAAGTAGCAGATCTAGCCGGTGTTTCTCTAGCAACCGTTTCAAGAGTAATGAACGGTAATGTCAAGGTGAGTGATAAAAGCCGAGCTAAAGTTCAATCCGCTATGAAAGAATTAGGCTACCAACCTAATATTATCGCGCAGTCTCTTGCGTCTAATCGGACTAATCGGGTTGGGGTCTTGGTATCTGAATTAAGTGGTCCGTTTTTTAGTTATATGTTAGCGGTCGTGGAAAGCGCTTTACGTGAAGAGGGTAAACACGCAATCATTACTGCGGGTCACTCAGATGTGGCTAAAGAACAAGAAGGCATTGAATTTTTATTTGGATGTCGCTGTGATGCTTTGATTTTGCACATTGATGCGGTATCCGATGAATATCTACTCAAATTAAAAGAACGTAAAGTGCCTTTTTCTCTGATCAACCATCGCATTGATGACATTGCTGATTGCTGTTTTACCGTTGATAATGAACAAGGTGGCTACCTAGCAGCAAAAGCAGTGATCGACATGGGTCACACCAAGATTGCCTATATCTCAGGTCCAGAATTTAAAGAAGATGCCCGCATGCGTCTTGAAGGTCATAAGCGTGCATTAGAAGAAGCGGGTTTGACGTTTAATGAAGCACTCCATTATCGTGGTAACTACAACGAAGATGGAGGCAAAGCAGGATTTGATGAATTGTCAGAGCAACGTTTTAGTGCGTTGATCTGTGCTAATGATGAAATGGCCACAGGCGCGATGTATTCGGCGCGCAAACACGGTTTGGATCTTCCTCATGATTTGTCAATTGTGGGCTACGATGACCAGGTGTTTGCTCGATATACTTATCCGACGTTAACCACAATTAAAAATCCGATTGCCGAAATGGGTAGCATGGCAGCCAAATGGGTCCTCAAAGAAGTGTATAACATCAACACCGCTGAAATCATCCACAACACTTTCGAACCTAAACTTATCATTCGTAATTCAATAGAAGAGAATATTTAATGAAGTCACTCCCAACTAGTACGTTGTTTATCACGATAGTCGTCGCATTAGGTGGGTTTGTTTTTGGTTTTGATGCCTCAGTTATCGCCGGTACGGTTAATTTTATTACTCAAGAATTTGACTTAACACCTTGGCAGCAGGGTATGGTAGTGAGTGCACCGACCTTAGGTGCGTTGATCGCGATGTTTTTTGCTGGTGCGGTGAGCGACCAGTATGGACGTAAACAAACATTATTATTTGTCGCATTGTTATACGTGGTATCTGCGATTTTTTCGGCGCTCGCGACGAGTTTTGAAATGCTGTTAACCGCACGATTTGTGGGAGGTTTGGCGTTTTGTTCTTTGATGATTGCGCCTATGTATATTGCTGAAATAAGTTCTGCACAGCACCGAGGCAAGTTGGTCTCGGTCAATCAATTCAATATTGTGCTGGGGCTGTCAGCGTCTTATTTTACTAATTATGGCTTACTCACTCTCAGCCAATCCAATGCGCCTTGGGTTGCACAGTTAATGATTGATTCGGATGTATGGCGTTGGATGTTAGCATTAGAAATCATTCCTGCCTTGTTGTGGTTCATTCTATTGTTTGGGATCCCTGAAAGTCCCCGTTGGTTAAGCACCAAAGGGCGTTTCGATGACGCTAAGGTTAATTTAGCCCGCTTACATTATGCGGATGTTGATTCTGAACTGGATAGTATTAAAGCGACATTAAGTACCACCACATTATCCTTAAAAAAACGCATCCAAGGGTTGTGGTCATCGCGTTTACGTTGGCCTATCGTGATTGGTTTGGTAATTGGTATCGTCCAGCAATTAACGGGAATTAATGTGATTTTCTTCTATGCGCCAACGATTTTTGAACAAAGTGGCGTGGGGACTGACGCATCATTTATTCAAGCCATAGGCGTAGGTGTAATTAATGTGTTATTCACTATTGTAGCGATGTTTGCAATAGATAGATTTGGTCGTCGTCCGCTGCTGTTGATTGGTTTGAGCGGTATTTTAGTCAGTATGGTAGTGTGTGCTTACGGATTTTATCAAGCAGAATATTATTTGGATGTGGTGTCATTACATACCATTTCACAAGAAACCTCTTTAGCGGCAGCGCAACTGACTCCAATCCTCGATGTGGTGTATTACTCCGACGTAGAATTTAAGTCAGCCTTGATTACTCTTTTAGGCAATAGTGATTTTCAGACATTCCAAGGTGTGTTGTTACAACAAGGGACGCATCTAAATGCGACCTTGATATTAGTGGCAATTTTAAGTTTTGTGGCATTCTTTGCGATGTCCCTTGGACCGGTAATGTGGGTGTTATTTGCTGAGATATTCCCAACCGAATACCGAGGAGTAGCGATTTCATTTGTGACGGTATTCAATAGCTTGTGTAGCTTCTTAATGCAATTTTTGTTTCCTTGGGAGTTAGCCACATTTGGTGCTGGATTTACCTTTTTAACTTATGCGATATTTGCGCTTATCGGTTTGATTTTTGTCACTAAATACCTGCCAGAAACCAAAGGAAAATCCTTAGAACAAATCCAAGCAGATTTTTTAGCCCGCTAATGTCAAAAAAAAATTCATTTATCATACTTGATAAATGTTATGTGATAATATAACATCTCCTAAAATCGTCACTTAAGGAAATGTTATTCATGTCTTCTCGTCTTATTAAATTACTCGCATCTGGCCTAGTATTCGCGCCGGTTACTGTTTTAGCTAATGATATTTCAGGTGTGATTGTTGATGCTCAAAATCTACCCATCTCGAATGCCACTGTAGAAATTGTTAATACCCAAACAAGTGTTACCTCCAATGCTGCTGGTCAGTTTACGTTGACTGATTTGTCCACAGGGGCACTTGAATTACACATTACTGCGCCTGATTTTGTACATAAAAACTTGGATTTTGATTTAAATGGTGATGTGACCAATGTCAGTGTGCAATTAATGCCGAGTAGCTTAGAAGTCATTGATGTGTTTGCTTCACCTTTTCATGCCTCTGTGATTGAATCGTCTTTACCTGTTACTGTTTTAGCTGGTGATGCGTTACGTTTAGCACAAACCTCTACACTCGGTGAAACTCTCAATAATCAAGTCGGAGTACATTCGACTTTCTTTGGTGGTGTGGCGAGCAGCCCAATTATTCGTGGTTTAGATGGACCCCGTGTCATGATCACGCAAAATGGCCTAGACGCGTCAGATGTATCACGAGTAGGCGCTGATCATATTGTTGCAGCTGAAAGTGCGACGGCTCAACAAATCGAAGTATTGCGCGGGCCTGCTACGTTATTTTATGGTAGCGGTGCGATTGGTGGTGTCGTTAACGTCGTTGATGAGCGTATTCCTCAAAACAACGAGACGAAAGCACGCGTATTAGTGTCTAATAGCTCGGTTAACTCTGGCAAAAATGTCTCAGGTGCCGGTCAGCTTGGTTTAGGTAATGTTGTGCTATATGCCGATGGTGTATGGCGCGATGCGGATGCATATAAAGCTCAAAACGTTATCGAAGAAACTCAATATGAAGGCACTGGATTTACATTAGGGGCGAGTTATTTATTAGATAACGGTTTTGTCGGCTTGTCATATGAAAATAGCGATCGCCAGTACGGTATCCCAGGGCATGCTCATGCAGATGACCATGCAGATGACCATGCTAATGAGCACGTTGCAGAAGAAGGTTCTGTTTATAGTGATATGCAGCAAGATAGGTTGCAATTCCTCAGTGATCTGTATTTCGATGATCAATTTTTTAGTAAAATATCGACCAAATTAGCTTACACCGATTACACCCATGCTGAAATCGAAGACGGCATGGTGGGTACGCGTTTTAACAACAAAACGACAGAAGCAAAAATAACCCTACTGCATCAACCTACATCTGGTTGGAAAGGCGGTATTAGTTTGCATAGCAAAAATTCTAATTTTGATGCGATTGGTGCAGAAGCATTTACGCCGGCATCATCTACTAAGATGCTTGGTTTAGCGTTGATGGAAGAAAAACATGTTGGTGACGTGTTAATTCAATTTGGTGCTCGTGTTGAACGCGTCACTGTTACGTCTGATCATATTGAATTCGATCCTGAGATCTTTGCCGAAGGGCATCATGACGAGATTGTGGGTGAAGAGATTGCAGGTGCAGAAGACGATCATGCAGATCATTTACAAGAATTTGATTTTGACCAGACGTTTACTCCTACCAGTATTTCTGTTGGTGCAGTATGGGAATTTACCGAAGGCTATAATCTTGGGGTGTCTGTAGCACGAGCTCAGCGCGCACCAAGTTCAGCGGAGTTGTTGGCCAATGGCTTGCACATTGGTACCGGTAACTATGAAATTGGTGCCGTGTATGCATTACATGAGCATAATGGTGAAACTGAACTGGAATTGCGTGAAACGGACGCACAGTTAGAAACCTCTAATAATATAGACTTTACTTTCCGTAAATTCTCTGGCGATTTAGGCTTGGTATTAAATGTGTTTTACAATCGCGTTGACAATTACTACTTTGAAAATGATTTAGGTATTAGCATCGAAGCTGGGCATGAAGATCATGCTGATGAACCCATTGCAGATGAAGCGCATGCGGATGAAGAATTAGCACCGGTGTTTTTATTCACTCCTGAAGATGTTGATTTATATGGGATTGAAGCACAAGTCAATTATGCGCTGAATAGTCAGTGGCAGCTAGCTGCACAAGGTGATTGGATCCGTGGTCGTTTACAAGACGGAGGCAATCTAGCGCGAATTCCACCTAAGCGTGTGAGTTCTACGATTACTTATTCTGGTAGTAACTGGGATGCAAGTGTCGCGGTCAAACGTGTATTTAACCAAAATCAAATCAGTTCTTTTGAGACTCAAACTCCAGGTTACACCATGCTAGATCTAAACAGTAATTTGTATTTGTCACAAGGAAAATGGGATTGGGTTGCGTATCTGAAAATTGAAAATATGACTGATGAACTTGCTTATGTTCACCAGTCATTTCTAAGGGATGTGACCCCTTTACCTGGGCGTAACGTGGTACTAGGATTAAGAGGAGAGTTTTAACTCTCCTTAGCTTTGTTATATTGCGTTTTGACAGGTTGTTGTATAAGCATTTAACCAGCTGATGTGAAACGGGTTAAGCTTTATAGCAATCCTGTCTTGATCTGAGCTAACGGGCAGCATGATAGTAACACTGTAACTAGCTTGCCCAATCTGATTATTTTGTACATATTGCTGACGATCAAGCATGACTTGATTCAAGATGCTGTGCCCAGTGGGTAAGTTAAATCGTGACAATCTATCAGGCTGTAATAAATGCTCTTGTGATGACATCATATCATTCGCGCCTTGATGGGCGATGCTGCGAAAGCTCTCATCATTAATTGCATATTCTAATTGAATGATACCAAAATTTGGCTCCATAAAATTAGCTTGATACTTAAGATTTTGCTTTGCATTAATGAGGAGCCCCATTGGGAATGTTTTGCTGATATCTGCAGTACAATCAAAAGTTACCTGTAAATCTAACCCATCTACGCGAGTGCTGTAGTTCGAGCCTGTATTGTTGGTGATGTTGCTGAGCACGGTTCCTGTGTTGTCAAACAATTGTTGGAATGTTGGAACTTGCCCAGCAGAAAATGGTGAAGTATTTGCCATAGTGTCAACACTAAGTAGAAGTAGTGTCAAAGCGCATAGGTTTTTCATGTATTACTCTTGCAATCAAATTAAGTAGCCACATCTTAGCAATTGCAATTTTGAGTAGATATAAGAAAGATTCTTAGATTAGGTTGGAATGCTAGTCGATTTGACGTCCTTTCTCTGCGCGGCTGTCATATAGAATGATTGGATCGCCTCTAAATGAGAAAAATCATGAAGCTTGCGTACTTTTACCCAATCCAAAGACGTATATAAACTGATACTTAGATAGTTCCAGTCCGTCGCAGAAATGTGTTTATCAGCCACAACATTTTCTAAGTACTTAAATGAACGCTCGATGCGCTCATGTTGCAAGTTGAAATACATTTTATCATCAGTGGTATCAAATCCCGATTTATCCAACAAAAATAATTGAATATAGGAGTCAGTGATACCATCAATGATTTTGAGTAAATTGAGCTGTGGTATGGATAAATACGGACGCGCTAATTTTTCATGTAAGTATTGAGCAATCACCGTTGAATCACATAATACCAATCCATTATCTTCAAACATTGGAATTTTCATCGTCGGATTAAGTTTGCGTAATATAGCTCGACCCTCGACTGATGAGGTTGGAGCATCAATCATGTCATAGTTGACGTCCATTAATATTAAGCGTAAACGGCGCACATAAGGCGAGGTAAACGAACCGTATAATTTCATACTTATTATCCTTGTTGTAAGCGTAAACCACGACGCGTGGCGATGATCAGCAGCGATAATAATGCAAAAAAGCTCATGCTACCACCAGAACTTCCACCAGTAGAAGGAGTGGGTGTTGGTGTTGGCGTAGGGGCTGCGTTGACGGTAATAGTCAGGGTGCCAGTTGCAGTGTTAGTGCCATCGCTAAGAGTATAGGTAATGACTTCATTACCTGTAAAATTCGCCGCGCTAACATAGCGTACGTTGTTTCCTACCACGCTAACGGCACCTGAACCATTGGTGACTGCTGAAGAGAGCGTCAATGTATCTCCTTCAGTGTCGGTATCATTGGCTAATACCAACACGTTAATGGTGCTTCCTGTTATGGTTGTTGCGGTGTCTGCTACCGCTGTAGGTGCTGTGTTTACCGGTGGTGCCGATACTGTGATAGTTAAGGTGCCGGAGACTGAATCAAGTCCATCAGTTACGTCATAAGTAAGTACTTCTGAGCCGACAAAATCGGCGGCACTGATGTATTGAACTTGGTTATTAACGACAGTAACAGTGCCTGAGCCAGACGTACTTACATCCGTTAATGTCAATGTCTCACCATTGCCATCGGTGTCATTTGAGAGCACGTCAACTGTTATAGATTGCATCGTTTCGGCGTTAGCGGTATCCGCAGTAGTAAGTGGAGGAATATTAGGCATTAGCTCTTCTACTGTGATCGTTAAGGTTGTTGAAGCTTGTGCTGTACCATCACTGATCGTGTAGCTAATTGTTTCAATGCCGACAAAACCTGCTGCAGGTGTATAGTTAATTCCTGTTGGCACAATCGTCGCCGTTCCGCCTGCTGAAGCTTGCGTGCTGATAACAGTTAATGTATCACCGCTGTCAACATCCATATCGTTGGCTAAGACTGCTACCACATTATTGGATGAGTTTTGAGTCACAATTGCGATATCTTCTATAGCAATGGGGGCGTCGTTCACTGGGGTGACGGTGACACTAGCAATAAATACATTGCTGGTTTGTCCATTTAATGTTGCGACTACATTGACCGATAATGTGCCGATAAAATTAGTGGTAGGGGTAATGGTATTATTAGCGATAGCGTAATTTTGACCGGATTGAACTGTGATGAGTTCAGGAGTTTCACTAAACGTAAAGTTATTGATTTGCAGTGTTAATGAAGTGTCTTCAGCTAAGGATAACGTGTTTTGCCCTGTGATAATGACTGCTGGTGGTGCTGTGATATTTGACGAAAAAACGCCTTCCGAAGGACTATAAAAAATATTGTCGCTACATCTTACACGAATATTTTGAAAACGTTGCTCGCCATTGGTACCAGGTAAATTAACTAGTGCGTTGCCATTGTTCGGTATATTCGTTGCAAGAATAAACGGATAGGTTCCGCCACTATTATTTGATAATTCTATATCCACCGAAGTACAATTAATCGGTGCTTGATCAGTACCTGCGACATTCCAAGCTACGGTAATTGGGTTGGTATCAAAAAAATCATTGCGAGTCGGTGCAGTTACCTCAAACACTGCGCCTGTATCGACAACATTAAATGTCACCTCATCCGAGGCGCTGCCACCTTGATTATCGCGAACGGTAAACTGAAAGTTTAAGTCTCGGTTGGTTGTCGGTAGTGCTTCACCATAACGGGTGAGGCGTTGTATAGCGTTGATTTTTTTAGGTAAATATCTCTCAGGTCCATTGCTTGGGCTAAGAGAACGAAATAACGGACCATCACCACTATCAGTTTCATCTTCTAATCGGCTACTGGTTTCAGTGCCTAGATCATATTGTTCCCAAGAGTAAGTTAACGTATCACTGGCATTGGCATCGGTACCCACCCCCGATAAAATAAACGGAGTATTGGCAGGAATGCTAAGGTCAGGACCCGCATTCGCTTGTGGATGGGTGTTTTGGGATGCGACTCGAATACCACAATTAGGGGTGTTTTGACGCGCAAATGCAATTTCGGCGGCCATCTCATTTAACGAATGTACGTGATAATAATCATCAACTTGTCCAGCAACATTTTGTTCACCACAGATACCGGCATAGGACATGATAGTCGTGCCTGAGCCGACTTCAAATGCGGCGTTTGCTTCTCGGTTACCCCCGTCACAACTTCCTGTTGTCCCATTAAACGTGTGATTGGCGCCAAACTGATGGCCGAGTTCATGGGCAACAAAGTCCACCCAAAAGGCATCGTTGGTGGGCGAGCCGCTACCCGTAATACCATCAGCTTTGTACCCATTCCAACATAATGCACCTAGTACTGCAAGACCACCGCCATTGGTATTGACGATATGGCCAATATCATAATTGGCACTACCTATACGGTTATCTGTCACCGTTTGATTCAGGTCGCCATCTTGTGAATCATTGTTAAAAGGGTCGGTGGCTGCATTGGTAAAAATCAACTGATCGTTATCATCGACTAATTGCAATGTGACGCCCAGTTCGACTTCGAATATCTGATTGAGGCGATTAACCATAATCACGATTTCAGCCATTGCATCTGCAACTGTTCCGCCATGATATTGGGTATATTCTGCTGCTGCAGTCATGGCTAGTCGATAGGTGATATGGTCCTGTATAGTATTGGCAGGGCCTGTCTTATGCGCTCGAACAGTCGGTTCAAATACGCGATTCACGTCTAATTTTTTAGGCGGAAGTTTGGTAAAACGTTGTTGCGCCGCTTGTTGTGCCTCAGGTGTTACTTTATAGCTACGGTACTCGTTGTCAGTATCTTTGATTGGATCAATAAATATCCGCTCAATCTGATTATTAAGCGGGGCATCAAACATTGCACTGATGCCTTTTGGGGAAAAATTAAATCTACCGGTTAAACTAGGATTATTCGTACTGACACCAGTGAAAGCACGTATTTCTGGGAATTTAGTGGCTAATTTATCGGGCATTACCTGTGCGTCGGTTAAGCGAAATGTATGTAATATCCCGTCAGGACCCGGTACTTGCACCTGAGAAAAATTCGCTTGTGATAACTGTTGCGTAAAACGTGTCTGGGCCAATGTAAAACGATGACTACTGATTGACTCTAAGGCCTTCTTCGCAGTTTGTGCTTGCCACAAGATTTGATTGTCCTCTTGTGCTTGTACAGTCATCACTGTCGTGCTAAGTAAGAACATGGCTAAGAGTGCTTTCACATTGAGTTGATTCATTATTTACTCTTCTTTTTATAATTTATGTTATAGCTTAAGTAATAGCTTAAATATTAGTTTAATGTCATATGAAGTGCTTGCTTATAGGCGGATATCGCCGGTACACAGGCTGTCAAAAATGTTGCGCTAATTGCACCCAATGCAATCCATAGCGTATGTATCGTAAAAATATTACCATCAATAAATATGCCAAAAGCTTCTGCGACCCAAGTATTCGTCACCTGCAAACTGACAAATAATAGTGTCAAACTGAGGAGCGTTGCGACGAGTGTGATCACCAAGGCTTCGGCTTGAATCAACCAAAAAATAACACTGGGCGGAGCACCAACACTGCGCAGTACGGCTAATTCTTGTGTACGTTCGCGCATGGAGGCTAGTAACATAGTCGCAAGGCCAATACATGTGGACAACACAATCAACCAAGCGATACCGAGTAACAATGTTTCTACAAATCCAACGAGTTGCCATAACTCATTCAGCACCACACCAGGGATAATCGACATTAGTGGTTCAGCCTGATATTGATTGACCGCACGTTGCATCAATAAAGTCCCAATTTTAGACTGTAGCCCGATATAAATCGCTGAAATATTATTTGATTGTGGGCTACTGGCAATACGCTTATCTTTATCATGAGCGAGCGTCAAGCCGGCTAACGTGACATGTACAGTTTGATCTATTGGTGTGCCAGTGGGCGCTAATATGCCTGCAACGGTAAAGCTTATATTGTCATGTTCATGAAAGCTGACATGTCCGACACCGTGATGTAAATGTAGGGTATCACCAATAGCATAGTTATGATGGGCGGCAACTTCAGCCCCAATGACGGCATCGGTATCAAACGTAAACGGCTGACCGGCTCTGAATATTAGGGGTTGTTTTTGTCCATATTGAAAATAGGTAAATAAATCAGCTGTCGTTCCCACAACAGGAAAACCATGATGAGAATCGCCTAGTGCGATAGGCACGGCCCATTTGACGTGTTTGTTTGCGGCTAATACATCGAAACTAGTCATGCTAATGGCATTAGCGGGTACGCCGATTTTAAATACAGAATAGAGTAATAAATTAATTGGGCCTGTGCGAGGTCCCACAATTAAATCTGTACCAGATATGGTGCGCGTGAAACTCGCCTTGGCAGCATGACGAGTATGTTCTACTGCAAATAACAAGAATAAACTGATCGTAATTGCAAATAATGTTAATACGACTGATTTGCGTCGATAATGTAGGCTTTTGAGTGCTAATGTAAGGCGCATATTAACGAGCCTCGCTATGTGCAACACGATTGATTTCGTTAAGTGCAATAGTGCGCGTAAAATAACTCGCAAGGCGTAAGTCGTGGCTGACAAATAATAACGTGGTGTGGTGTTTATCGCACATTGCTAATAATGTTTGCATAAAACTATCTGTCGCCGATTCATCTAATGCTGATGTAGGTTCATCGACAATCAATATACTTGGCTTATGGATTAATGCTCGGGCAATCGCAACGCGTTGTTGTTGGCCGATACTCAGAGTATTAGCGGGTTCATCGATTATATGTGCGGGTAATTGTAATTGTGCAAGAAGTTCAGGAATAGTGGCTAGTAATGCCGTTTTATCGCACGAATGAAACTTCGTACTCAATGCGATATTTTCCCGTACACTTAAATAGCCAATCAAATTAAATTGTTGAAATACAATTCCCATGTTGTGTGCCCGAAACCGATCTAATTGACGTGCAGTAAGCTGTGCATAAGATTGCTCTAGCACGGTAATGTGGTCGTCTTTTTGCGCTAGCGTCAATGTGCCACTGATTAAATTCAGTAACGTGCTTTTACCACATCCAGAGGGACCGGCGATAAAGACTCGCTCACCATTGTCAATGACCAGTGAATCAATATCTATTATGGGCGTAGTGGCGTAACTAAATGTGAGTTGCTTAAGTGCAATCGCGCTCAATAGGATTACTCCATTCGCATTTTTATTATTCTTATATCGAATACGTTAACTGATTTTAGTCGGATAATAAAGATTATGCACAGATATCGGCGAATGTTGCTTGGGTTAACTGTTGTAAAGATTGTGGTGCAAGGGCAATTTCTAACCCTCGTTTACCAGCACTAACATGCATGGTCACTAAGGTTTGTGCTTGGTTGGCAATAATTGTGGTCAGGCGAGACTTTTGACCTAAAGGGCTAACGCCACCCATTACATAGCCGGTTTTTTTAGCGACTAATGCCGGGTCGGCCATGCTAGCTTTTTTTGCTTTTGCTGCCTTGGCGACTTGTTTTAACGAGAGTTTTTCGGCAACCGGTATAATCGCCACGACTAGCTGACCATCACAATCGGTCACTAATGTTTTGTATACCGATTGTGGGTCAATATTTAACTTTTGGGCTGCTTCTAAGCCATATGACGCCGCCTGCGGATCATGCGCGTAACTTAGTGTGCTAAATTCAACGTTAGCGCGTTTAGCGGCATTGATCGCAGGCGTCATGACCCCTACCACTCACCAGTATTTGGCATACTTGCCCATGGCTCTTGTAGCTCAAGGTTGTCACCTTCTTGAAGAAGCTCAATTGAGATCCCATCAGGAGAGCGTACAAATGCCATATGGCCATCACGAGGGGGGCGACTGATCAGTACACCGCCATCTTGTAAGCGTTGGCAGGTATCATAGATGTTTTCCACTCGGTATGCTAAATGGCCAAAATTACGACCGCCAGTGTATTCTTCTTGATCCCAGTTATAAGTCAGCTCAACTAACGGAGCTTGGTCGACTTTGGCTCGTTCAACATCATCGGGGGCTGCCAAAAATATCAATGAGAAACGCCCTTTTTCACTGTCATAACGGCGTACATTCACCAATCCTAATAAATCACAATAAAAGTGCAAAGACGCATCGAGATCCTTGACTCGTACCATTGTATGTAAATATCGCATGTCATTATCCTATTATGTATTTAGTCTAATTATTCTAACGTGTATTTAGGGCGATAGTCACCTTTTTGTCGCGCTTGGTTAAATGCATCAACTGAAGGATTGCCAGTGAGTTGTTCTTTGACTTTTTGTTGTTGGTACTTATGCTTTTCTAACATTATTTTGGTCATGGCTTCAAATTCTGCGGATTCGGGTTGCATATTATTACGGGCTTTACCGTTGATTTTTTCCCATGTTCTAAATCCTCCAATCCCTAACACACCAAGAATAATAGGCATAAACAGCTCAGTGTTCATTGATGGTAGCTGGTAAAATTGCGCCACGGTTTGAATTTGTTCACTTGTCGCTTCTTGAAATGCGGCTTCGCCTAATATTTCACTCATATCTAAGCTTAGCATAATAAGCCAAGTGCCTAATGGTCTCAGCAGAGCTTCATACGCTAACCCTAATGCGCCAATCCAAATGATTGCAGGACGAGCGCCGGCGACAAAAATACTAGGATGATTGGCTTGTGCCATATTGATCTGTAATTGCATGTGCTGTTCTTTGAGTTCAGCGGTGAGGGTTTGTAGTGCTATACGTTGTTTTTCTATATCGATTTGTCCCATTTCTTCATCACTGGTGACGAGCTCATCGATGCCATTGGAGAGTTTTTCGATTAAATCTCCGATGACTGGAACAGACTGTAATATACCCATGCTTCACTCCTTGTCTTTTTTGTAATGTAATGTAATGGGTGCGTGATTGATTACGCTAAATAATATGTTTGGGCTCGGCGTAGCCAGCCATTTAAAAAAATCTGTTGATTAGGCTGCCGTGCGACAATACGATGATAAAATGCGATTCGTTCATCACACAGTGCATTAATTAAGTAGTCGCCCATTTGTTGATATACCTGATCACAAGCGCGGGCGGTAATAGGACCTAATTGCCCATCTTGACTGATATTAACCAGACCACTAAGGTTGAGTACGTGTTGCAATAATTTGATAGCTTGCTTGGGACCATGATTGACAGCCATATCAAAGATAACGGGTTGTATGGCACTGGAGAGTAAATAGACTTTGGGTTGTTGATAATACATGACCCAGTATATTTGCATCACCTGAGCTTGAGTTAAGGACGTGATCGTGGCGTTTGCTAAGTCAGGGGAGTCTTCGGCTGTTAAGCTTTTAGTGGTGACGCTTAGATTGTCTTGATATGCGTTTAACGTATGTTGGGTAATGCCATATTTAGTCGCCCCGCCACGGTCTTGAGGGTGATCACTAAAGACACCTTCATGGGTTAAGGTGCGCGAAAAAATACGCTCAAACAGCGCCTGCTGGGTGGTTAGACTCACGGATCTACCTGTCAATTAGTCATCATAATGTTTAGTATAGATGATTAATTAAGACTCACAGCGCTCTCTGTGTATTAATTTTGATGTCATTGTTATAACGCTATTCGCCTGCCGCTTCATTAATTGAGACGATGTCAGCACTTTCGGATTCCAGGACTTCATCCGCATCCAAACCGCGGAATAATTTAGCCACACCCTCTTTGTTTTTGGCGAGCACAATCGATAATTCTTCGCAGATACTTTCATCTAGTTCGATACCTTTCGCCGCTATATACACTGCTAAGTTATCAGCGATACTTAACATTTTATCGTATTTGTCAGCTTCTTTTTTGTCGGTAGTCACAAGTTTATCTACCCCTTTATGTTGCACTACATATTGTGTAATTACGGCCACGATTGCGCTCCAGTGTTGCTACTATTTAGTAAGTATACTCAATACTGTATAAATTAACAGTTAATATTTACTTTTTCAAGAATGATCTATACTGTATATATATCCAGTTATTTGCTGGGTAATGATAAACATTAATGAGTGAGGTACAGGTCATGTTACAAGTGATACCGCTCGCGGCACAAGCAGGCATTGCCGGCTTTGAATCCCCTGCAGCGGAATATAAACAACTTGGGTTGGACTTAGATGAGCTGCTCATTGATCACCCTACGGCCACGTTTATTGGGTTGGCGAAAGGTGATTCGATGACTGGATACGGCATCTTTGATGGTGATTTATTGATTGTTGATCGCGCAGCACATCGTGCGTCATTCGATATTGTCGTGGCGAACTTAAATGGGGTTTTTGTCTGTAAATTATTCGACCGTAAAGCGTTAGTGTTACTCTCGGGCGCGGATGAGCATGTACCTTATGTGCTGAGTGCTGGCGATGTGTTTGATGAAGAAGGGATTGTTATACGATCGATCCGGATGCACCGTAGTTCTAAAATGGTCAGTAAATGTTTGCCTTAGTGGATGCGAATAGTTTTTATGCGTCAGCAGAAAAAGTCTTTGATCCGAGTATTCGACGTAAGCCTGTGGTGGTCTTAACGAATAATGATGGTTGCATTTGTGCTATGTGTGAACGTGCTAAACAAACAGGCGTAAAGAAGTTCGGGCCATATCATGAGGTGAAAGACCAACTCGCCAAATTTGGCTGTGTGATACGTTCTTCTAATTATGAATTGTATGATGATCTGTCTACGAAAATGATGGATGTCGTGGCACGCTTTGCCCCAGAACAACATGTTTATTCGATTGATGAGTGTTTTTTGCAGTTTAGTGGATTTGTACCTGAAAGCGGTTGGGAAGTCTATGGACAAGATATTCGCCGAGCAGTGTGGCGTGAAGTGCGCTTGCCGGTAGGGGTCGGTATTGCGAGTACGCCAACATTAGCGAAAGCCGCGAGTCATGCAGGTAAGCGCCTACCAGGGTTTCATCGTGGTATTGCGGTGATTGATTCTCCTGTCGTACGTGAACAAATATTACAACAAATGCAGACCCAAGACGTGTGGGGAGTAGGTAAAAAAATCGCACAGCGTTTGGCATTTATGGGCATTAACAATGCGTGGCAACTTGCGTGTGCTTCACCCAAAGCCATGCGTAAACAGTTTTCGGTTGAGATTGAACGCACGGTGCGTGAGCTTAATGGTGAAACGTGTTTAGCGTGGACGGAAACGCGAGCAGCGAAACAACAAATATTTTCGACTCGTGCGTTCGGTGAAAAGGTAACAGACTATACCAGCTTGAGACAATCATTATGTCTACATGCTGAGCATGTTGGTGCGAAAGCTAGACGGCAAAAGAGCGCAGTCAAAGCAATACAGTTTTTTGCGCGCGCCAATCCTTTTCAACCTGATCAGTATTATCATAAATCGTGCATTCATCGTTTTGTCGTGCCGACATCTGATACCACACAGTTAGTATTGGCTGCTACTGAGGCTGCGCAGCAAATATTCAAACTTGGCGTTGTGTTTCACAAATCAGGTGCCGGGGCGATAGAGTTAGTACAAAATGAGTTCATCCAAACCGATCTTTTTGATAGTAATCCAGAGCGACCAGAATTAATGGCGTGTATGGATCATATTAATCGTAAATATGGAGCGCATACACTAGGCGTTGCTGCTAAAGGAATACAACCCAAATGGCGCATGCGACGAGCATATTTATCTCCGCAGTATACGACTCAGTGGAAGGATATCCCGACAATAGAATGCAAATAGTTATTAAATCTACAGCAAGTATCGATTATAGTATGTATATTACTTGTAATCGTAAGTGTTGGGTAATGATGGAATGTATAAAAAACGAATAAAAGGCTTTATTTTCGATTTGGATGGCACGTTAGTAACGAGTGATCTTGATTTTGTAAAGCTAAAAAACGAGGTTGGCTGTCCACAAGACCAAGACATTTTAGCGTACATCAGACACATCGATGATCCTGCAACGAAGGCCGCCGCGCAACAATTAGTTGAACAAATGGAACTTGAAGATGCCTTGTCCTGCCAATGGATCCCTGGCGCTGAAGCATTTATTGAACAGTTACGCATGAAAGATGTGCCCATGGCTATTGTCACCCGTAATTGCCGTGTAGCGACATCACTTAAAATTGATAATCATAATATTCCAATAAAATTGGTATTGACACGAGAAGATGCAACGTGCAAACCGGATCCTGAAGCATTACTTTTTATAGCTAAACAATGGGGTTTTGCACCAAGCGAAGTAGCCTATGTGGGTGATTACCTTTATGATATTCAAGCAGCTAATCGTGCGCAAATGCAAGCTTGGTCGTATAAATATCAACTACCACAGCAATCTGAATCCCAAATTGACTTACACTTCAATTGCTTTACACAATTAGATATTGAGCAATTAAATATCCAAACGTTATGAATAAATATTGAGTTAAACCTAATCTACGCCACCCAAAATTTGTATCTGTTTAATATCAGTGATCCCTGACAATACTTTTTTGATCCCATCTTGCATTAATGTGCGCATCCCGTCTTGAGATGCTTGTTTAGCCAGTTCAGAGACATTGGAATTATGGTAAATCAAACTCCGTAACTCTGGAGTCATCCGCAATAATTCATGCACGCCGGTCCTTCCTTTATAACCAATATCTCCACAGTGTTCACAACCGTTAGCTTGGTATAATGTCACTGGCTGTATAAGCGACAATTCATGAATGACGGCACTACCATACTGACGTTCAATAAATGCGAGTTCGTCAGCAGATGCTATGTAGGACGTTTTACACTCAGGACACAGCGTCTGGATAAGCCGCTGAGCTAAAATGCCGACACAGGCATCAGAAAAATTAACCGGATCTAGCCCTAAATCCAATAATCGTGTAATCGTTTCCGGCGCAGAGTTGGTGTGCAGAGTAGAAAGCACTAAATGGCCTGTCAGTGATGCTTCTATGCCTGCATGTGCCGTTTCTTTGTCACGCATTTCACCTATTAATATAATATCAGGATCAGCACGTAAAAATGCACGTAGGGCGTTTGCAAAGGTAAACCCAATTTTGGGATTCACTTGGACTTGTTGTAATCCTGCTTGAGTTATTTCTACGGGATCTTCAGCAGTCCAAATCTTTTTATCGGGTGTATTTAAGTATCCTAGGATAGCGTGAAGCGTCGTGGTTTTACCAGAACCAGTAGGCCCTACTACTAACATAATACCATGAGGTCGACGGACAATGTTTTTAAGCATTGTCATGTTTTGGTTAGAAAGATTCATTTTATCAATCGGCATGGCACCACCAGTTGCCAATATACGCATGACCACCCCTTCACCGGCGACAGTTGGAATCGTCGCAACCCGAACTTCAACTAATTGGCCGGATAACTTAAATGCAAGCTTACCATCTTGGGGAATGCGTTTTTCTGCGATATTCAAATTAGCCATGATCTTAATCCGTGCAATGACGGCATTATGATGGGAGGCAGGCACTTGGTTAATATCGCGACATACACCATCAACACGCATGCGTACTCGAGTTGGTGCTGATTTTTCTGGATCAATATGGATATCGGATGCATTAAGTCGTTTGGCATCATGTAATATCCGTGATACCAAGCGAACGACAGCCGGTGCATCATCAGACATTTCTTCGAAGTGTTCATCGCTATCATCGCTAGTGGTACCAATCTCATCAAGGATTTCGTCCATTTCACCTGGGCCAACACCACTGTCAGATTCACCAAGAAACTGCAATATATGAGTCGCCAACCCAACCGCAATCTCATAAGCATCAATACTTAATGCGCGCTCAATCTCCATAATCAGTGATGCATTATTAGGTTGGGACATTAATATAATGGGTTTGTCATTCGAATCAGCAATAATAACAACGAGATTACGTTTTAAATAAGACACATTTAAGCGATGTTCATTACTGTAAACATGATACTTGTCAGGGTCATATTGGATAAAAGGAACTTGATAATGCATGGATAGTGAACGACCGATATCAGCTGGTGCAATACGGTGCTCACCGATTAGTTTTTGCATAAGTAGCTTAGGATCTGTTTTGACATACTTATCTTCTAGGAGCGTAGTGAGAGATTTTTCACTAATTAATTCTCGATGTACTAATGTATCCAAAGGGCGTAATGTTCCACCTAATTCATACCTAAACTGTTGACCGAGCAACGCGGCTAATTGTAACCCCGCATGTAAATCTGCATCAGTAAAGCCATCGACATGGTTAATAAATTGAATAACGCCAAGTAGCACGTTGGCATGTATGATGGGGATACATAAAATATTACGCGTCGTAAATTGATTTTGTTTATCAAATTTATCAGCAAAGCGTAAGCGAGGATGGATGGCAAACAATGCTTGGGCGTCATAGGGATCATCAATAATGACGGGTTCTTGAGATAAGGCGACATATCCAGCGATAGAGAGCGGGGAAATGGGAACTGCTATTTGCTGAGTCGTTTTTCCTGTTTTAAAGCGCGCTAACAAGTCTTGCTGTTGTTTACGGCGCTGAAAAATACTCACACGTTCAACCGAAAAGTGAGATAATAATACCTGCTGTAATGTCTCAAACGCATCCAAAAGACTCTCATGAGCATTTAAAATAGCCTGAATGTCAGCAATGTTGACCGCAGTATTCGTTGAGGTATTAATAGATAAACTCCGTAAAATAAAGATATAACTCAGTTATTTAAAAGATAGTCGAAGAATAGCTAAAAAGGTAATCAGGCATCTAAATGATAGTAAAACCGTGCCTAAGGGCAGGAAGCAAAGCCTGTAGTAATTAAACAGAGACAACACTTGCATAAATTCATAATACATGTATAATTTGCGCCGAATTGTCTAAGAAGACAACGTTATTAGTAGTCGATATAACAGGTAAATTAAATTGGTATATCGGCAGCAAACATGCTTAATGCAAGGGCGCATACTAATACTATGAACAGGATCCCGATATGGGATCATCGGTTTACGCACATCTTTTCTACCATTAATAGGGGTCGAGAAGGTGATTTTTTTTGTTCTTTCGATTGGAGCTTAATCGATGCCAAATCAAAGAATTCGCATACGTTTAAAAGCGTTCGACCATAAGTTGATTGATCAATCAACTGCGGAGATCGTGGAAACGGCGAAACGTACAGGCGCACAGGTATCTGGACCTATTCCATTACCAACGCGCAAAGAGCGTTATACAGTTCTTACTTCTCCGCACGTCAATAAAGACGCACGTGATCAGTATGAAATTCGTACACATAAACGTTTAGTAGATATCATTGAACCAACTGATAAAACAGTTGATGCATTAATGAGATTGGACTTGGCTGCCGGTGTTGATGTTCAAATCAGCCTGGGCTAACAAGAGAGGGTTTTAACATGGCGATAGGTCTAGTCGGTCGTAAAGTAGGTATGACTCGCATCTTCACTGAAGATGGTGTGTCAATTCCTGTGACCGTTATTGAAGCGACCCCAAACCGAGTGACTCAGTTACGTACTGAGGAAACAGACGGTTATCGTGCTCTACAAATTACTGCTGGCGATAAAAAAGCTAGCCGTGTAAACAAAGCTGAAGCAGGTCATTTTGCTAAAGCCGGTGTTGAAGCGGGAAGTGGTTTGTGGGAATTCCGTCTTGACGGAAATGAAGGCGAAGGTATTGAAGTAGGCAGTGAAATCACTGTTGAACTTTTCAATGATGTCACTAAAGTCGACGTAGCTGGTACTTCAAAAGGTAAAGGTTTCCAAGGCGCTATCAAGCGTTGGAACTTCAGCTCACAGCGTATGACTCACGGTAACTCATTATCACACCGTGCGCCTGGTTCAATTGGTCAAAACCAATCACCAGGTAAAGTATTTAAAGGTAAGAAGATGGCGGGCCAAATGGGCAACAAACGCGTCACTACTATGTCTTTAGAACTGGTACGTGTTGATGTTGAAAACAACCTTTTATTAATTAAAGGTGCCGTTCCTGGCGCAACTGGCGGTGATGTAATTATCCGTCCAGCTGTTAAAGCGTAACGTGTAGGGAGTAAACTGATGGAATTAACATTAAAAGATGCGAATAGCATCCTTGAAGTATCAGATGCGACCTTCGGGCTTGAATTCAACGAAGCACTTGTTCATCAAGTAGTCGTTGCTTTCGGTGCCGGCGCGCGTCAAGGTACAAAAGCACAAAAGACTCGTGCTGAAGTCCGTGGTGGTGGTAAGAAGCCATGGAATCAAAAAGGTACAGGCCGTGCCCGTGCTGGTACTATCCGAAGCCCAATCTGGGTTGGTGGTGGTCGTGCATTTGCAGCGAAACCTCGTAGCTTTGAACAAAAAGTCAATAAAAAGATGTATCGCGGCGCAATCCGTAGCATCTTGTCAGAATTGATTCGTCAAGATCGTTTAATCGTTGTTGAGAAGTTTGGTGTTGACGCACCTAAGACTAAGGCGCTTTTAGCACAACTTAGTACTTACGACTTAACTGACGTATTAATCGTGACCCCTGAGGTCGATGAGAATTTATTCTTAGCGTCACGTAACTTGTATAAAGTTGACGTACGCGATGTACAGGGTATTGATCCAGTTAGCTTAATTGCATTTGAAAAAGTGTTAATTACTGCAGACGCACTGAAGCAACTTGAGGAGGCATTAGCATGAACGAAGAACGTTTATTAAAAGTGCTTTTAGCACCTCACGTTTCAGAAAAGTCTACAATGGCAGCTGAAGCAAATAATACTGTTGTATTTAAAGTAGTTAAAGACGCGAACAAAGCAGAAATTAAAGCTGCTGTTGAAAAACTTTTCGAAGTTGAAGTAAACAACGTTCGTACTGTGAATTGTAAGGGTAAAACCAAACGTCACGGTCAGTCTTTCGGCAAACGCAGTGACTGGAAAAAAGCATATGTTGTGCTTAAAGAAGGTCAAGACATCGACTTCGTCGGTGCAGGCGAGTAAGAAGGGGATTAGAAATGCCATTATTGAAAGCTAAGCCAACTTCTGCCGGTCGTCGTCACGTTGTCCAAGTTGTTAACCCTGATTTGCATAAAGGCGCACCACACGCACCTTTACTTGATACTAAGAGCAAATCTGGTGGTCGTAACAACAATGGTCGTATTACGGTACGTCACATCGGTGGTGGTCATAAGCAACATTACCGCATAGTTGATTTTAAACGTAATAAAGACGGCATACCAGCCAAAGTCGAGCGTCTAGAATATGATCCAAACCGTTCTGCAAATATCGCACTAGTGCTTTATGCAGATGGTGAGCGTCGCTACATTTTAGCCCCTAAAGGTCTAAAAGCAGGTGATGCAATTCAATCTGGAGCTGATGCGCCAATTAAAGCAGGTAATACGTTACCAATGCTTAATATACCAGTTGGTTCAACAGTTCATGCCATCGAGATGAAGCCAGGCAAAGGTGCACAAATTGCACGTTCTGCTGGTGCTTACGCGCAAATTTTAGCGCGTGACTCAGGATATGTAACATTACGTCTTCGCTCTGGTGAAGTACGTAAAGTATTGTCAGATTGCCGTGCCACTATTGGTGAAATCGGTAACGCTGAACATATGCTTCGTTCATTAGGTAAAGCAGGTGCATCTCGCTGGCGCGGGATTCGTCCAACAGTTCGTGGTGTTGCCATGAACCCAGTAGATCACCCGCACGGTGGTGGTGAAGGTCGTACCTCTGGTGGCCGTCATCCAGTATCGCCTTGGGGCGTTCCTACCAAAGGTAAGAAAACCCGAAGTAATAAGCGTACCGATAAACTTATCGTACGTCGTCGAAATAAATAACAGCGAGGATTCACCATGCCACGTTCTCTCAAGAAGGGTCCCTTCATTGACCTACACTTGCTGAAGAAGGTAGAAGCTGCAGTGGAAAAGAGCGACAAAAAACCAATTAAGACTTGGTCTCGTCGTTCTATGATCATCCCAGATATGATTGGGTTGACCATTGCGGTCCATAACGGTCGCCAGCATGTACCTGTGTTCGTCTCTGACGAAATGGTCGGCCATAAGTTGGGCGAATTTGCACCAACGCGTACTTATCGCGGCCATGTCGCAGATAAGAAAGCCAAACGATAATAGGAGATTAAAATGGAAGCATTAGCTAAACACCGTTTTGCTCGTACATCGGCTCAAAAGGCACGCTTGGTAGCAGATCAAATTCGCGGTTTACACGTAGAAAAAGCGTTAGAAGTTTTAACTTACAGCAACAAAAAAGCTGCTGTTTTAGTTAAAAAAGTACTCGAGTCGGCAATTGCCAACGCAGAGCACAATGACGGCGCTGATATCGACGAGTTAACTGTTGCGAAAATCTTCGTTGATGAAGGTCCGACTATGAAGCGTATCAAAACACGTGCCAAAGGCCGTGCCGATCGTATCTTTAAGCGTAGCAGTCACATTACTGTGGTTGTGGCGGATAACTAGGAGTAGATTATGGGACAGAAAGTTCATCCTACCGGTATACGCCTGGGTATCAGCAAACCATGGACATCAACCTGGTACGCTAATACAGCAGACTATGCCGATAACTTGTTTAACGACCATCAGGTCCGTCAATATTTGACTAAACAGTTAAAAAGCGCGTCACTTTCTAAAATTGTTATCGAACGCCCTGCAAAGAGCATTAAAGTAACAATCCACACAGCCCGTCCAGGCGTTGTGATTGGAAAGAAAGGTGAAGACGTAGAGAAGCTTCGCAATCACGTATCTAAGTTAGCCGGTGTGCCAGCTCAGATCAATATTGCTGAAGTACGTAAACCCGAGCTAGATGGTCAGTTAGTAGCTGATAGTATTTCTAGCCAGCTTGAACGCCGTGTTATGTTCCGTCGCGCTATGAAGCGTGCGGTACAAAACGCCATGCGATTAGGCGCTAAAGGTATCAAAGTACAAGTAAGCGGTCGTCTAGGCGGCGCTGAAATTGCACGTGCAGAATGGTATCGTGAAGGTCGTGTTCCATTACACACTTTCCGTGCTGATATTGACTATGCAACTTCAGAAGCAAATACTACTTACGGTATCATTGGCGTTAAAGTATGGATCTTCAAAGGTGAAGTATTAGGTGGATTACCACTTACTCAAGAGCAGCCAGCTGCTCCAGCACCTAAGAAGAAAGGCCGCAACGCTAAGCGAGAGGGCTAATCATGTTACAACCTAAGCGTACGAAATTTCGTAAGATGCATAAAGGCCGTAACCGTGGACTTGCCATTGCTGGTAGCAAAGTAAGTTTCGGAACATTTGGTCTGAAATCCGTCGGCCGTGGTCGCATGACTGCTCGTCAAATCGAAGCAGCCCGTCGTGCTATGACTCGTCACGTTAAACGTCAAGGTAAAATTTGGATTCGAGTTTTCCCTGACAAACCAATTACTGAGAAGCCTCTAGAAGTGCGTCAAGGTAAAGGTAAAGGTAACGTTGAGTACTGGGTATGCCAAATTCAACCGGGTCGCGTGTTATATGAGATGGAAGGTGTTCCTGAGTCTCTAGCACGTGAAGCGTTTGCATTAGCAGCGGCGAAACTGCCATTTAAAACAACCTTTGTAACTCGAACGGTGATGTAAATGAATGCGACTGAACTAAAAGCAAAAAGTCTAGCTGAATTAAACGAAGAATTGTTAACACTTCTTCGTGAACAGTTTAACTTACGCATGCAATATTCTACTGGACAGCTTGAAAAAACTGACCAATTAAGAACAGTGCGTCGTAGCATCGCGCGTGTTAAAACCATCATGACTCAAAAGGCTGGTGAATAATGACTGAACAAACTATTCGTACAGTACAGGGTCGTGTAGTAAGCAACAAGATGGATAAAACCATCACTGTTGCGGTAGAACGCAAAGTGAAGCATCCTATTTATGGGAAATTCATCAAACGTACTACTAAACTTCACGCACACGATGAAGCTAACGTATGTAATGAAGGCGATTTTGTGTCTATCACAGAATGTCGTCCTCTTTCTAAATCCAAAAACTGGATGTTAGTTGACGTAATTACTAAAGCTTAATGTATTAAGTTTTAGATATTGCATTTAAAAGCCGCTAAGGAGCAATCTTTAGCGGCTTTTTTGTATGTGCATTTATCGTAGCGATAAGCACTTGGTATATGACCATTGAATTCGTCCTTGTTAGCGAGACAAACAAGACTGAAACGACAAACTTGCAAGTTGTAGCGAGGACTAATGATGTAGATGTGCAGAATGAATCTGTTATTGTTGTAAATGACCCAAATTTGTCAGCCTTGTCAGAGAAAACTGACCAATCAACTCCCTCTTAAATGTGTCATCTGCCGCACTTGATTTTGAGTTAAATCAAGATTTGCAGCGATTGTCCCGATCTTATAATGAGTTATCAGCAACTAACGAGCAATTAAAAGCACGAATTACCAGCTATAAACAACTCCTAAATGAACACGAGATAGCGTTTAGCGTATCTCAACCGACAGAGTTAGATCTTGACGTGGTTAATGATCATTTACCCGATAATTCTCTATTTCAGTTACTGACACATGATCTCTTAGTTCAACCCTGGCTTATGGCTACAAACACACAATCTAATTCAGGCGATGCGGAAGGTGATGACATGAAATTTTACACTTTGATGACGTTTTAATTTGGATCTGACCCTATATATCCCAAATAAGGTTTGTGTATTTAGGGTACACAGGGTCTTATTTGCTATGACTATCTGCATATATAGTAAGATAACTTAGATAGTATATTCTTCACCATTCGGTGCGGTAAACTCACGACAGGTAGGAAACTCGATTTGTACATCTTGGATCCCTGCATTCTGCTCGCAACCGCGATTACCTTTACGGTCAAATTTGATTTCAACGTGCAAATCATTTTCTCTTAAAACGATTGAATCTGGAGATTCAATGTGACCGCAAAGTGCAACAAACTGCTTTGGTTGTGATAGACCACAATGGGTGCCATCTGCAAAATACGCCATGATATGACGGAAATAGACCACGTACTCTTTCACTTCTGCATGTGAACCATGATCAAGAGGGAAGCGTTCATCAAGCATTTTCATAACAGCTTCTGAGTTATCCATGACTTGAAAAGCACTCTGCCATCTGATGTTGGCTACAGTAGAAAATTGACCCATTAATGCATGTTGATTTGATTGTGCTTGGTGTAAGTTCATTGCTGGCATATTCATAATGTTCCTCCTAGATGGGGTTAGCATCTGTATGTCATGTGTATCAGTTTACCGTATGTGTCACTGAATAAAGGTTGCGTGAGATAAAGTTTAAAAGATATCTTTACCGCGCTTGATTAGAATAATAGAATAAAAATCTGAATAATTTCACAATAAAAATTACACAATGTAAATTTTACAAAAAACATGTGTAATAAGAGTTAACTGTTTCCACCCTAAATTAATGAGAATTCATATGAAATCAGTCTTGGCAAAAGGTAGTGGTAGTTTAGGTAGAAAAACCCATTTACTTGGTACTAAGGTACGGAATTTACGTAAACGTAATAACCTGACATTGGATGATTTGTCTTCTCGATGTATTCGCTTAAATGCAGAGTATGCCCCGTCAGTATCCTATTTATCGATGATTGAACGCGGTAAACGTGTGCCTAGTTTGGATATGTTAGAAGTCATTGCGCAGGTGTTTCAAAAAGACGCGAATTGGTTTTTGGATGACGTGCCCGAGCAAGATGATATCGTGATTGATAAAGGTAATCATGGTGGGATCTCTGGAATGCCACTGGAACCGAGCTTTTTATTTAGCAATGATATTTTACAAATCGCGATCCCTGAAATGCTTTCTCAAACAGGGATTAGTGGTCGGCAATTTGCCCATTTGTTAATTCGTGCACACCAAGAACATCATCAAAACCATTTCCCTGATTTAGAAAAAGCCGCAGAGGAAATTGGACAAAAGCGCATGCCATTAGCCCCTGATGAACTCATGATGTTAGCGCGTCAACAAGGCTTAACGATTAAGTGGTTTTCGCGTTTACCGCGAGGCTTTGCCGCTGAATATGGGGTTCATACGACGTCAGTGGTAACGTCCTATTTAGGTGCCGATAATACGTTATATCTAAATAAAATCTTAGAAAAATACGAAAAACGCTTAAAATACGATATTGCTGTGCATATTGGTCATAGTGTGTTGCATAACAACGATGGACTGAAAAGTGTGTTGGTGACAGGGTTAAACCAATATTCAGTGATGCAAGGCGGGAATAACCAAAAACTGCAATCTTCGCAAATCAATACCCAAGATATTTTGCAAGCGTGGCGTGATTTTGAGGCGAGTTTTTTTGCGGGTGCGTTGTTGTGTCCTAAGGTGCCATTTCGACAGCTATTGGATCGCAATGGCTATGAGATAGCCACCCATGAGCAGGTTGGTGTCTCTGCGTCAGTCGCGATGCGCCGCATGACAGCGGTGTCACCGTATAAACATTGGCATTATTTTGATGCTTATGCACCGGGCAAGCTCAAGGCTGTATATCGAGGCAATGGTATTCCGTTACCTTGGGGCAATATGCGAGAAGTGGCGGATCCGTGTCAGCACTGGGCGGTCTTTCGGATGATCAATACGCCGGTTAAAGGCACGTCGGCTCAATTATCAATTCTGAATGTCGGTAATGAACCGCGGATTTATTGTTGTGAATCCACTAATGTGGTTGATTTAGCCAAAAATAAACATGTTCTGTGTTCAGGGATTGATCTTAATCCTGCGATTAACGCCCAAGGTGGCGATGCGCAAGCCATAGCCCATGAGATTAAAAACTTATGTGTTAAAGGTGGCGGTTCAGCGCAGTTGCCCGTTGCAATGCAAAAGAAATTACAAACGGTCGCGCGTATATTGAATATCAATTGGGTCGAACGCGGCGTGTTAACGGATCCGCGCTTGATTTGCTCTCGTGGTACCGAATGCCCACGTGAACCGAGTTGTTATGCTGACGATGAAAATGTGATTAGTAGTACGTATATTGCGTAACTATCAGACATTACCATTAGCTATCGATTAAGCCTTGATTGACGGCATAACGGACTAACTCAGCAAGGCTATCTAGGTTCAGCTTACTCTTGATGTTACGCCTGTGGGCTTCGACGGTACGGATGCTGATCGTCAAGGTTTGAGCGATATCTTTACTCGATTGTCCCTTGGCGATATAAGATAAAATCATTTGTTCGCGCGCAGTTAACCGCGCGTTAGCTTGTGCCGGTGGGTTATCAATTAACATTTTGGCAATGCTACTGCTAAAATAAGATTTACCTTGGGCAATGCTTTTAATCGCTTGGTACACTTCTTCTGAGTTGGTGTCTTTAAGAATGTATCCAGATGCGCCAGCTTGGACTGCGTTGGTGACAAATTCAGCGCTCTCATGCATGCTGAATATCAAGACTTTGGCACTGTCCATTGATTCAGTGATAATTTCAGTTGCCTCAAGGCCATTGAGTTTGGGCATGCTGATATCCATTAAAATGACATTCGGCTGACATTGTTTGGCGGTTTCTAGTACCGCACTGCCATCGCCGCAGTTGCCGACAATAGCAATATCATCATAAAACGATAAACACGCACTTAACCCATCTTGCACCATAGGATGATCATCGACGAGCATGACTTTGATTAGCGCTGGATTCATATTGGCTCCGCAGTGGTTTGTTCAAGGTGAGATGGATTGTAGTGGTTAGCAAATGCCGAACGGGGTATTTTAACCAAGATAGTCGTGCCTTTATTTGAGGATTTCATCTCAAATTTACCACTATGATATTCGACACGTTCAGCTAGATTACGCGTGCCTATACCATTTTCGGAAGGGTTTTCTAACTGTGCTTTGTGCATCCCAATACCGTTATCCACAATGCTCAAATTAAGCCAATTATCAACAATGGTCAAGGTGATGATGGTGTCGCTAGCATGAGCGTGTTTTTCTATGTTCATTAATGATTCTTGTACGACACGATACAAGGTGATATTGATATGATCGGGTAACAACTTACTTAATGCGGGTTTATTAATTGTTATATTGAGCCCTGTGCGCTCACTACACTCAGAGCCCAATGCATCTAAAGCAGCAGCAAGACCAAGCTCATCTAAAATCCGAGGATGCAAGTGATGCGAGATGCGGCGGATCTCGGTGATGGCATTACTCAAGTTGTGTTGCGCTTGAGATAACGGTTGAGGTTTAGGAATATCCTGTTTGCCGAGATGTTTACACGTCGCTTCTAACGAATATTTAATTGATACTAATACTTGCACAATACCATCATGCAGTTCACGCGATATGTGACGCTGCTCTTCTTCCTTCAGGCTAACGATTTTTTGCCCGAGTTGGTGGATCTTCTTATCACTTTCTTTTTTCTGGGTGAAGTGCAACACAGCGCCAACGATAAAAATCCCAAATATCGACGATAACGCGACAAATAAAATGATGAAGCGAGTGTTATCAATGTGCTTATCAATCGTTGATTGAATCGTTGAAAGCTGCAAATTAACGTTATCTAAATACACGCCGGTACCGATCATCCACTGCCATTGAGGTAATAGTGCAGAATAACTCAGTTTCTCGGTGACAGTATTGGTGGTGGGTTGATTCCAAGGATAACGATAAAAATCCCCGCCACTCCGTGCGTTACCAATTAATATCTGAATAGTCGGCTCATTTTTATCATTGACTAGGTCCCAATAATTTTGCCCAACACGATACGGCTCCGTGGGATGAACAACATTTGTCCCTTGGTCATCATAAACGAAAAAATACCCGTCGTTGTTATTATAAATTAATCTCGAAATGATCTTCGCAACCTGTCTTTTGGCATCATATTCGTTTTCGACAGCATAAATATGGTCAATCGCAGAAGTCGCTATTGTCGTGTAGTTTTTAAGTTCTTGTTGTTTTTGTTCAATTAAAAAAGACTCGAGTGCATCCAGATTTTGTTGGGATAAATCACGATACTCATTGGTCACAAAAAAATACGTTAATAACGCCGTTAACACCACCTGGAGAACGGCAAACAACTGCATTCGAATAGAAAAAGACATAGGTAAGACCAAAGGTGTATGTAAATTCGTTGTTAATGTTCTCAGATAAATGACTGCATATCTATCTTTACTGGCAAATAAAAGTAATTAACATCAATAAAACAGGGGCTCTAGACTATGGTCGTAGGTAGTTGTGCTTAGCCGGAATGTCGGTAGTAGTACGGATTGTACTTGGGGTTAAATTAATTTACATTATACTTACATTTTAAATAAGGAAGCACACATGAAAATTAAAACGTTGGTTAAAACCTTGTTATTAACCTCTTTATTAGTTAGTCCGCTGTTACAAGCTCAAGAAAAAGTCAATTGGCGCCTTGCTGAAACATGGGGGCCAAACTTCCCTATTTTTGGTGATGCGACTAAGAACATGGCCAAAATGGTTGATGAAATGTCAGGCGGCCGTTTTAAGATCCGTATTGATTCGTCAAACAAACATAAATCTGCATTAGGTATTTTTGATTTCGTGAAAACGGGTCAATATCAAATGGGTCACTCGGCGTCGTATTATTGGAAAGGTAAAGACATCGAAACTTTATTCTTCACAACATTACCGTTTGGTATGACGACTGCCGAGCAGTATGCGTGGTTCTACCACGGTGGTGGTATGGAATTGATGAAAGAAACGTATGATAAATACGGCATTATGTCATTTCCAGGTGGTAACACGGGTAATCAAATGGGCGGTTGGTTCCGTAAAGAAATCAACTCATTAGAAGACTTAAAAGGTCTTAAAATGCGTATTCCAGGATTTGCTGGTGAAGTATTGGCAAAACTCGGTGCTAAACCGACTAACATTCCATCAGCTGAGCTTTACACTGCACTAGAGCGCAACACGATTGATGCGTTAGAGTGGGTAGGTCCTTCATTAGATTTACGTATGGGTTTCCACAAAATTGCGCCTTACTACTACACAGGTTGGCATGAGCCGGCAACTGAGTTGCAGTTTATGGTTAATCAAAAAGCCTTTGATAAATTACCAGAAGACTTACAACATATTTTAACGGTAGCAATGAAAACTGCTGCGTATGATATGTATACCCAGTCTACACATGAAAGTGCGATGAACTTAGCGACACTCCAAGCAGAGTATCCGAATGTGAAAATTCGTTCATTCTCAAAAGAGATCATGAATGCGATTAAAGCAGAAAATGATAAATTGTTAGTTGAATTTGCGGCTGCGGATCCACAATCTAAGAAAATCTTAGACTCGATTGCTAGCTACCAAAAGAACGCGCGAGAGTGGACGAACTTCTCTGACCGCGCATATTTAGATAACTTTGACGCAAAATAATTGCTCAATAGTCTGCTAAATTCACAGTAAGACGAGGTGCCGGATTTGTGTCCGGCGCCTCTATTTTTTTCCAATCAAAAAGAAGAAATTCATGATTTTTTTACATAATGCATTACGCAAATTCATCGATGCGATGGGGTATATGTGCGTATTACTCATGCTCTTAATGGTTGCCAATGTCTTTTATGATGTATTGATGCGGTATTTTTTCAATGACGTCAGTATTGGTATGCAAGAGCTCGAGTGGCATTTGTTTGCAGCGATGTTCATGTTTGGTATCGGTTATACCTTAAAAGAAGACGGACACGTGCGTGTCGATATCTTTTATGAAAAATGGCTACCACATACCCAAGCCAAGATGGATATTTTAGCTGCACTAGTATTTGCACTACCTATAGCTGTCATCGTGATGTATTACGGCTATAGCTATACCCTAGATGCCTATCAAATGAATGAAGGCAGTCCCGATCCAGGTGGTTTACCGTCTCGATGGATTATCCGTTCGGTGATCCCGTTATCGAATTTATTTTTAATTTTATGTATTTTTTATACGATTTTAGAAAACTTATTAAAGCTAAAACGTCCGAATGTACATGAAGATCACATCCATAATGAGGGCGTGTAAGCATGGAAGGTTTAGTCTTATTTTTCGTCGCCCTAATATTATTATTTATGGGCTATTACGTGGCATTTACCTTTGCGGGTGTGTCTGTTTTGGTGGGTGTGTTTTTCTTAGGTATTGATTTATTTGAGTTCATGCCATATCGCATTATGAGCATCATGGAAAATACGACCTTGATGTCGATTCCGATGTTTATCTTTATGGGGATCGTGCTGCAAAAAACCGGCTTAGCCGAGCGTTTGCTAGAATCCTCGGCCAAATTGTTTGGCAGCATGTCTGGTGGTGTGGCTATTTCAACCATCATTGTGGGGGCGTTATTGGCGGCGTCTACTGGCGTAGTTGGTGCGTCCGTAGTAGCAATGGGCGTTATCTCATTACCGGTGATGCTCAAAAATAACTACCATCAACCCACTGCTGCTGGGGTTATATGTGCTTCAGGCACTCTGGGTCAAATTATTCCTCCGTCGATTATCTTGATTATCCTTGGTGATGTCATGGGCTTGCCAGTGGGTGATTTGTTTAAAGCTGCGGTGATACCTGGAATGATGTTAATTGGCGCATATGTGCTATATATTTTGGTGTTGAGTTACGTTAAACCTGATTTTTGTCCTCCGATCCCTGTCGAAGAAGACAAAATGACGATATTGAAGCAAGCTGCCAAAGATATTGTCCCACCGTTATTATTAATTGTGGTGGTATTAGGATCGATATTTACAGGTATTGCGACACCGACTGAGTCTTCCGCGATTGGCGCGGTTGGTGCGTTAGTGTTAGCGCAGTTTTATGGCGGCGTATCATTTAAAACGATCTTAGCCGTCTCCAAAGACTCCGTAAAAGTCTCTTCGATGATATTTGCTGTCTTGATCGGAGCAACCGCCTTTTCCATGGTATTTAGCTACTCCGGTGGTGAATATCTGGTAGAAGAATTCTTCTTGAGCCTGCCCGGTGAAAAGTGGACCTTTATTATCTTGGTCATGATTGCCATATTGATTTTGGGCTTCTTTATTGATTTTATTGAGATTGCATTCTTGGTCGTGCCGATTATCGCACCCGTCGCAATGGCATTAGATATTAATATGATTTGGTTTGCGATTTTGATTACGATGAATTTACAGACGTCGTTTTTATCGCCGCCATTTGGGTTTAGTCTCTTCTATCTCAAAGGGGTTGCGCCCAAATCCATGAAGACCACGACGATTTATAAAGGGGTCGTACCGTTTATTTTATTACAAATATTTGTGTTGGGCTTAATCGTCGCATTCCCTGATACGTTTATTATGTACTAATACAACTAATCTGTGTGGCAATAAGATGGAAGGTCGTTCTCGTGAAGTGAACGGCCTTTTTTTGTCCTTGTGAATATTTAAATTGTCGGTTTAAAATCAATATCGACAATATCTAATACAAATTCACCGGTTTGTTTGTCCGTGAGCATAAAACCCATTTGAATCACATCTTGCCAAGTTAATTTAGGGCGGTTTGGGACGCTACGTCCACGCCATACCGGCTTAAAATCTGTTAAGTTAAACACATGCTGAGTCGTAGTATTGGCTTGTGTGTCAAAGCTTGCACTATAAGCGACCCCATCAAATCCTCGCTCGGTACGAAAACGTAATTGATAGGTGTTACCATCACCAACAACCGTCAAGATTAAATGGTGGTCGTCAGGTAAATTTAAGGAAATGACACGTCTTACTGAGGCGAACCCACCGTTGTTGGCTAAAGATACATTACCTGAGAAGCGCAGTCCTTGTTCGGTATATGCCATGCTGCTAGTAGAGACGCCACCCATAACTGAGTCATTGACTGATACCCATGGGTTAGTTTGACCTGCTGCGTGTGGACTAAGAAGTGTTAATACTGACATTAAAAGACCTATAAAAAATAAATAATAAGTGCGCATCAGTGCCTCTGGTGCATGAATGGTTAATCTAGGTACGCACGAGAGTGGATAAAGTTTAGGGGGATGGTGTATTACTTATGATATTATTCAGTGTATGTTAGTATTTTGTCCTTACAACTATGCGCGAGTTATGAGACAACGATGAAATCAACAACTACCTATTTACTGTATTCATTAATGATACTTGCAATATCTTTATTCGCAGCTAGCGCTATTGCTGTGGTTGTTGAGCCAGCAGATAAAAGTGGATCTGACCCTAATATAAAATTGGTTAATGTGCCTTATTCGGCTGTCGCCAAACTGCCCCAAATACCGGCTACAAAAACGGTGAAATATGGCATGGATCCGGAACAATATTTTTTATATTGGCCAGCCCAGGTGAATGATAATACAGCGTTAGAGGACGCTCAGCGTGCACCTGTAATCATGATCCACGGCGGTTGTTGGTTAAGTGCCTTTGATATTAGTCATAGCATTGCGCAAGCAAATGGTTTGGCACAAGCGGGGCACACAGTATATTCTATTGAGTATCGTCGTAGTGGCGAAACCGGTGGCGGATGGCCGGTGACGTTTGCTGATGTTATGTTAGGGATCACCTCCATCATCGAAGCATTACCGGAAAATACCACCACAGTGAATCTAATCGGGCACTCAGCCGGTGGCCATTTAGCATTGTTGGCTGCGACAGATATACAACGACACTTGTCGTTGTTGGGGCGCTCAGAACTTAGGTTCAATATCGTCGGCTTAGCAGCTATTGTTGATATTAAGCAATACGCGTTAGGGCAAAACAGTTGCCAAGCGGTCACCTCTGATTTTATGGCTGGCATGCCAGATGAAAAAGTCAGTGACTACTATGTGGCGAATCCACTAAACCTAGCACTCAGCGATAAAGCTCTGGCTCAGATCACATTATTACAAGGCGATGCGGATACCATAGTACCGATTTCTCAGGCGCGACACCCCGATGTTCGTACCATTATTGAACCCGGTGCTGGTCATTTTGATTGGATCCACCCTCAATCATCTGCCTTTCAAACTTTATTAGGAGTATTACAATGATTGCATCCTTGTACCAACAAGCCGAGCAATTAGATGCTCATGATCCATTACGAGAAGTAAAAGGCCAGTTTGTGTTGCCTGAAAATATGATTTATTTGGATGGAAATTCCTTGGGTCCGGTAACGCATGCTGCTAAGCAACGCGCTCATGAAGTGGTCGAGCAACAATGGCAACTCGATTTAATTAAAAGTTGGAATCAACATAATTGGATTGGTTTACCCCAACAAGTCGGGGCTAAAATTGCACCGTTAATTGGGGCTCACCCTGATGAAGTGATTGCGTGTGATTCGATTTCGGTCAATTTATATAAATTATTGCACGCGGCGTTGGCGATCCAAGAGAGCCGCTATGTTGCACAATCTGAGCATCTTAAACTTGCACGACGCACTCGCATAGTGACGCAAACAGGTAATTTTCCAACCGATGGCTATATTGCTCAAGGTTTGGTGGCGCATCATGCACAGGACTTAACCTTAGATTATGTGGCCGAAGATGCGATTGTCGAGTCCTTAGGTTTGGATGTGGCTGTGTTAATGCTCACGCATGTCAATTACAAAACCGGTTATATGCTGGATATGGCTTACATTACAGAGCAAGCGCATGCATTGGGTATTGTTGTCATTTGGGATCTAGCGCACACAACCGGCGTGATCCCAATAGACTGTACCTTGTGGAATGTCGATTTTGCCGTTGGCTGCGGTTACAAATACCTCAATGGTGGGCCTGGGGCACCGGCGTTTGTCTATGCGGCAGCTCGTCATCATGCGCAGCTAAAGCAACCGCTTAGTGGCTGGATGGGCCATGCTCAGCCATTTGCCTTTACCCAAGAGTATGTCGCAGGCAAAGGTATGTTGGCATTTTTGTGTGGTACTCCTGCGGTCATTTCTATGTCGATTTTGGATGCTGCATTAGATGTGTTTAGTGCTGTTACGATGGAAGATGTACGTTATAAATCTGCGCAGTTAACGCGTTTTTGTTTGTTATGTATTGAAGCACAAGGATTATTAACCGATTTGCCGTGTATTTCCCCTAAAGATAGCAGTGTACGCGGAAGTCAGTTAGCATTTACTCACCCGCAAGCCTATGCAATATGCCAAGCAATGATTGATAAAGGGGTGGTGGCAGATTTTCGAGCGCCGGATGTTCTGCGTTTAGGCTTTGCGCCTTTATATGTGAGTTATCAAGATATTGTACGCAGTGTCGAGGTATTATCTGACATTATACATGCGCAGACATATTTAGATGATGCGTTTCAAATACAACATGCTGTGACCTAGTTTTATTTATGCCGAGTCAATTTACCCGCTTACTGAGTATTTCAACCTTGACCCAACTTGCCGATGAAATCGTGTCGGCTAAGATTGTGTTGCCGTGGATCTTGTTAAGCTTGAATGCACCGTTGTGGATACTTGCGTTAATTGTTCCCATTAAAGAATCCGGCGCATTATTACCCCAATGGAGCGTCCAAAAAATCCTAGCTGCGAAGTTTTCAACAGCCAGCATTTGGCGTACCGGTATGCTCATGCAAGGAGCTGCGTTGTTCGCAATCGTTGTCGTGATGTGGTGGTTAGTGGCGGCTTCATTCGCTGCTTATTGGGTGTTATTGGCAGTGGTCGTATTAAGTTTGGGACGGGCGTTATGTTCGTTTACCATTAAAGATATTCAAGCACATAATGTGGCAAAAGGGCGACGAGGTAAATTGATTGGAGCCGGTGGTTCTACCGCAGGGCTGGTGACTATTTTGGTTGCGCTCTTGTTGTGGCAGTATAGCGCTGATTCGGCTGTCATTGACAGTGAGGCACCTGAGCAAACTGTCCTTGGAGTGTTAGTGATTGCTGGCTGTTTGTGCTACGGGGTTGGCTTGTGGGTGAGTTTGTCTTTGTCTATGCCTGAGCCCATTGTCGCTGAGCCGATTGTCGCGGAGCCTAACACGCCTGAGTCGAACATGTCTCCTGTGGGAGCGGTTGGGGCGGTTCCCTCTACACCCTCTTCGAGTTCTATGAGTTTGTGGCAATATGTGACACATGAAAGTGATTTGCGAGAATTGATAATTAGTCGTGTGTTATTAATGCATGGCCCAATCGTGCTGCCATTAATGGTGTTATTGATTGCTGAGCGCTATGTAGGCATATCGAGTTTAGCATTAGTGATGCTGGCCTCAGCAATCGCCAGTTTTGTGTCTTCCTATATTTGGGGCTGGTTTTCGGATTATTCGGCACGGACTACTTTAGCTATTGCAGCCGCCGGTTGTATGTTGAGTCTTGGGTGGTTATTAACGCCTTGGGGGCTAGCGCAACTGTATGCGGCAGGTATAGGATTTTTGCTTATGAATTTATGTTACTCAGGGATCCGTACTGCACGCAAAACCTATTTAATCGATATGGTTAGTCACGCTAAGCGACAACGTTATGTTGCCGCAGGCAATACTATTGTTGGTTGTGCTTTATTGCTATTAGGTAGTGCTTACGCCGGGCTGTTTAGTATCGATTATGACGGCATTAAAGTCTGGGTAATTAGCTGGTGTGGATTGATGTTATGTTTAGGGATGTTGCACACGCGCAGGTTACGGTATGATAGCCCCACTGATGAATAATTATTATGGATGAAGTCTGCTGTGTCATTACCTATGTACCGACCTAGTGTAACGCAATCACTCAGTCGGTTTGCGTATACAGTGCTGGTGACGCTGATTTGGTTAGTTGCGATACTCCGATGGTGCTGTTTGGGTTTAGTTCGTTCGGCAAAATTTGAACGTAAGCGCGCTCAACGGTACGGTGCATTAGGTCAGCTTACCTCTAGACAGCGCGGTGGCATTTTATTTCATTGTGTCTCGGTTGGGGAAGTCGTTGCTGCGTCATGTGTCATTAAAGGATTGCTCAACACGCAACCTGATTTACCTATAGTGATCACCACCACCACGGCAACGGGCGCACAACGTGTGCGGGATATTTTCGGTGCTGATTTACCTAGCTCCTTAACTGGTTCCTTATCTGATTCCTTATCCGCAAATCTGGCCCATCATTATTTGCCCTACGATTTACCTTGGTTAATGTCTCGGTTACTCACGCATATCCAACCAAAATTAGTCTGTATTACAGAAGTGGAGTTATGGCCGAATCTATTGGCGAAGAGCGCACAAAAACACATTCCTGTCTGTGTCATCAATGCTCGTATGACAGCTAAATCTGCGCGCACTTATCGCAAAATTAGCGCTGTGTTTATGCCGATGCTACACCAAGTCACTACAGTCTGTGCACAAGGTCAACGTGATGCAGATGCGTATTTGAGTTTAGGATTAGCCCCTGAAAAACTCGTGTTAACCCACAATGTGAAATTTGATCAAGTCAGTGATGCAGTAGTACCAGACACCATTATTGAGTTGTCCAACACGCTCAAGCTGTTAGGTAAGCAGGTGTTACTAGCAGGGTCGACTCATCAAGGTGAAGAAAGCTTTTGGCTGGACGTGTATAAAAAATTGCAAACTGATTTTACTCAAGCACTATTGATTATTGTGCCACGTCACCCACAACGATTTGCACAAGTTGAAGCCGAAATACTGAGCAGCGGACTTAATTATATTAACTGGGCTGATCGAGATAAGCTCAATGCTCAAACTCAAGTCTTGCTGGTCGATACGATGGGGGTATTGACGCCACTGTATACGTGTGCGGATATTGCCTTTGTCGGTGGCAGTATCTCTGATAAAGGGGGGCATAATGCCTTAGAGCCAGCGAGTATGGGTGTACCGGTAATGATGGGACCTCATATTTATAACAATCCCGTTATCTGTCAGACTTTGATTACTGCCGGTGGCTTGCGTATTGTTACCGATGCGACAAATGCGCAACAGCTTTGCCATACATGGTTGTCTGACCCTTTATTAGCCAAAGCGAGTGGGCAGTCCGGTCAAGCGGTGATCCTCGACAATCAAGGCGCCTTAGCGCGCACATTAACGCAAATATGGGATTTATACCCACAATAATCAAATAACTGTTAGCAATATTGACGCTACTGCGAAGGAATAATATGAGCCAAGTAACCGCTGCATGTAAAGAACAAAAAGTAGCCTTAATTACAGGTGGATTAAGTGGTATTGGCTTAGGTTTAGTAAAACATTATTTGCGTGATAATTTTCATATTGTGGTCTTTGATATTGTCGCCCCTGATGCGTTAAATACACACTGTGACAAAGCGACTTATCAGCTCATGACTGGTTTACATGTGAGCTATTTTCAAGTCAATATCGCCAATAATAAACAGGTACAACACGCTGTTAAAAGCATGGTAACTGAACTAGGTCGGCCTAATTTGGTGGTCAATTGTGCTGGCATTCTGCGTGCTGGCGAATTTGCTAGTTTAAGTGCGGATGATTTTACTGCCTCATATCAAATCAATGTGCTGGGTTCGCGACATTTAGCTGCAGCTTGTTTACCCCTGATGCACTCTGGCGACCATTTTGCGTTTATCGCTTCCATGGCGGGCACGGTCGGAATTTATGGTTATAGTGCTTATGGTAGTAGCAAGTTTGCGGTCTTAGGTATGGCGCAATGTATTCGGGCTGAATACGCGCCCAAAGGGATCACAATCAGTGTGATTTGCCCACCTGAGATTGATACACCCATGGTCATCCAAGAAATCAAAACGATGCATCCGGCAACTCGGATATTAAAAGATTTTGCGGGGCGCTTAACTCTGCCTCAAGCACTAAAAGGTATTACTCGTGGCCTTGATAAGCGCCAGTTTATGATCGTGCCAGGCAGCAAAGCAAAATGTACATTATGGCTCAATCGCCTGACACCAATATGGGTGCAGAACTGGGTGATTGATATCATTGTTAAATGGCAGGCACGTTAAATAAACGTACTGATCTGCGCTAGTGATTTTTTATTTCGAGCATGTTCTGGTACGGTGGCATTCGCCGCTGGATAGCCAGCAATAATCAACATGTAAGGTCGCTCATCTTCTGGGCGTCCACATATTTTAGTTAAAAATGACATGGGTTTTGGGGTGTGAGTTAACGTCACTAAACCGGATTGATGTAGGGCTGTGATCAGCATTCCCGTCGCAATCCCGACTGATTCATGAACATAATAATTTGTGTGTTTTTCACCTGCCTGCACGCCGCCTTTCTTTTGACTAAAAATAGCAATGAGCCAAGGTGCATGCGCTAAATACGGTTTTTGTGCATCGGTACCTAAAGGCTTTAATGCATTGATCCATTCGTCGCCAGCGCGTCCGGCATAAAAGGCCTGTTCGTGGGCTTCAGCAGCATCTCTAACTTGGCGTTTAATGTCATTATCCTGCATCGCAACAAAATGCCAAGGTTGATGATTAGCGCCACTCGGTGCGGTGCCTGCCGCTCTAATACAGTTTTCGATAATAGATTGTGGGACATCGCGGTCGCTAAACTGACGGATACTATGGCGTCGTTGCATTGATGCATAAAATTCTGCGGATCGCGCAATCATTTCGTCAACGGGGTATTCGATAAAGTCAGATAGGGGCGTGTTGGCGTGAGTTTTCATAAGTCGCTTCTTTTTATTTTTTAAAATAATAACATAAAAAAGGCCACCTATTAATTAGGCAGCCTTTGTCTGGTTGAAAGCGAGGTTATTGCTCAGTCTATTTATCTGATTTTTTATCCGCTTTAGGCACTGGGAATCCACGATCACGCATCAAGGCTTCCACGTTGGCATCACGTCCACGGAACGCACGGTATGCATCCGCTGGATCCATCGCATTACGCACAGCAAATAGATATTTAACTAAACGGTCAGCGACATCTTTATCGTAAAAGCCACCTGGCGCTTGGGCAAAGGCTTCTGCCGCATCAGAGGTTAATACTTCGGCCCACATGTAACCATAATAGGCTGCTGCATAGCCTTCACCAGAGAATATATGACCAAAATGCGTGGTTCTATGGCGCATGACGATTTCTTCCGGCATACCCAATTTAGTGAGCTCTTCACGTTCAAAAGTGTCGAGATCAATTAACGCTGGGTCAGTCGTGTGATACTTTAAATCCATGATGGCAGAAGCCATATATTCAGTGGTTTTAAAGCCTTCATTAAACGTCGCCGCTTGTTTGATTTTGTTAACTAACTCAGCAGGGATCGGCTCACCTGTTTCATAATGAACGAGGTAATTGTTAATCACTTCATCGGTCAGTAACCAACGCTCAAGTAGCTGCGATTGAAACTCAGTATAATCGCGTACACCACTATGAGAAGAGGGATAAGCAACGTCAGAGGCTAAGAAATGCAATGCATGACCAAATTCATGGAAATACGTTTCTGCGTCGTCCCAAGAAATAAGTGACGGTTCGCCTTCAGCGCCTTTGACAAAGTTAGAGTTGTTGGATGATAAGACATTGGTTTCACCATCAAATGTAGTGTATGAACGATAATACGTCGCCCAAGCACCAGAGCGTTTTCCTTGACGTGCGAACGGGTCAAGATACCATAAACCAATATTGTCACCGGTGGTCTTATCGTTGACTTCCCATACTTTCACATCTTCATGCCATACTGGTACGCTGCCTTCTGCAACCGGCGTAAATGAGAAATTGAATAAACGACCGGCGACATAGAACATCGCTTCACGTAATTTATCCAATTGTAGATATTGTTTTACTTCGTCAGAATCCAGCGCATATTTGGCTTTACGCACTTTTTCAGCATAATAGCGATAATCCCAAGGGGCAATCGTGATATCTGCGCCTTCCGCATCAGCGATAGCCTGCATGTCAGCGACTTCTTCATCAACCCGAGCAAGGGCTGCCGGCCAGACTTTGTTCATTAAGTCCATGGCGTTTTGTGGCGTTTTCGCCATGCGATCTTGTAACCGCCACTGTGCATAATTATCAAAACCGAGTAATTGCACACGTTCATGACGTAACGTTAAGATTTGTTTAATGATGTCACTATTATCGAATTCATCACCATTATCGCCACGTGAGTAATAGGTATTCCACACTTTTTCACGCAGTTCACGATTATCCGAATACGTTAAAAACGGGTCCATTGACGAACGTGTGTTGGTAATGGCGTATTTGCCTTCTTCACCGCGTTGAGCGGCCGCTGCAGCCGATGCTTTAACAAACGACTCTGGTAAACCGGATAGTTGGTCTTTGCTAATATAGGTGACGTAACTTTCTTCGTCATTTAAGACGTTATTACCGAATTTAGTATGCAGCTCGGCTAATTTTTTATTAATTTCAGCAGTACGTTTTTGTCCAGCTTCATCCAATAAAATACCGCTACGGACAAATCCTTCAAAAGAAGACTTAACTATTCGCTGCTGTTCAAGGTTTAAAGTTTGATATTCAGCGCCTTCATATATCGCTTTGACGCGTTCGAATAACGCTTTGTTTTGGGAAATTTTGCTGCTGAACTCAGACAGTTTTGGGCTTAATTCGCGTTGGATCTCACGAAATTCTGGGCTGGACATGTTGGATGACCAAATTCCCCAATAGGTAAATACATTATCTAAGACTTTGCCTGCTCGTTCCATCGCCGCGAAGGTATTGTCAAAGTTTGGCGTTGCTGGATTAGTGGCAATTGCGTCGATTTCAGCGAGTTGTAGTACCATGCCTTGCTCGACAGCGGATTTTAATCCGGACAAGTCCATTTTATCAAACGCAGGTACGCCTTCATATGGGCCTTGGAAATCTTGCATTAAAATCGATGAAGAGACATCTGTAGTAGCACTTGGAGCGCTGATGACAGACTCAGTCGCGGGTGTAGTGGTGGTCGTATCAGGTTTATCAGAACAGCCTGATAAACCAATCACTATCGCAGCAGAAAGTACTGAAAGTAAGGGTTTGTTCATATTTGTTTTCCATCGTTAATATTATTGTTTTTACGATGTATACAATATGAAATACTGAGCCTATTTGCAAACTTTTAGGACAATTATAGGGGGCTACATTTTAGCCATTGCTCAACCCTGCATTTAAGCGAAAACGATGGTTTTGTTTTTGTCGATCATGACGCGATCTTCTAAGTGATAACGCAAGCCATTGGCGAGTGCGGTTTTTTCGCAATCACGTCCTTTACGTACCATATCTTGGGCTGCGTCACTGTGCGAAATTCGCATCACTTGTTGTTCAATAATAGGGCCTTCATCCAAATCTGAAGTAACATAATGACAGGTTGCGCCGATTAATTTAACGCCGCGATCATAGGCTTGCTGATACGGTTTTGCGCCTGCAAATGATGGTAAGAAACTGTGATGAATATTGATGGCACTGCCATGCCATTTTTCACACATGTGTTGCGGTAAAATTTGCATAAAACGTGCTAATACCACCGTGTCAATATGGTAAGTTGCGAGTGTATCTTCAATTTGCGCAAAGGCATTGGCCTTGTCCTGATTTTTAAAATCAACGAACACAAACGGGACTTTATACCATGCAGCGATGTCGGCGATTTTTTCATGATTAGCGATAATACAAGGAATATCACAGTTGAGTTCACCGGTATGCCAACGATGCAAAATATCTGCTAAGCAATGAGTTTCGTGGCTGGCTAATAATGCAACTTTAGGCAGACTTGCAGGATCAGATATCTTCCATTCCATATTAAATTTATTAGCAATGGGGGTAAATGCGGCTTCAAAGGTTGCCATGTCTAAGTCGACAGAGTCGGCTTGAATTTCATGGCGCATAAAAAAGCGCTTAGTCGTTAAATCAGTATGGTGATTCGCTTCGAGAATGGTGGCGCCGTATTGAGCTAAAAACTGGGAAACTTGCGCGACAAGGCCAACTTGGTCAGGACATTGAATGGTGAGTCGAAAAGAATGCTGCATGTAAAAATTCCATTAAAACAATAATCTAAATAAACATTAACCGTATGTTATCACGGTTAACTCAGTTTGGTTATCTACAATATGACGCAAAATTTTCCCTAGGAAAATCATGTCCTTTTAAAGGGTCTCGAAAATCCTACGGGATAATATTCTTAGTATGTGAGCCATCGTTAGTGAAGGACTCATGATTGATATATTTCACACCAGAAGATCCTGAAACCGATTCATACAAACTAAACGTATTAAATTCACAGGTGATATTAGGTTGAAACAAAGGAACACTGGGTACGTTAACTTTTCGTTGTAGTGTGACATGAGGCCGAAAAGGACGCTTTTCTATAGGAAAATGCTTGCATCGATAATTGTGTCAATCCTTCATGTAAATTTTTGAAATATAGATAATACACAAAATTTTATTAAGCGACTCCCACTAATGTCGTATAAAAAATAACCGCTCATTAAGCGTACAATATCGGAACGATTTGCGAATGTCAGTTATTTTTACAATGATGATTTAGCATTACGTCATCATTATTCTAGTTGAGTTAAGGAGAGTTCAAATGGCACGAGTTGCTTTAGTTACAGGTGGTACACGCGGAATTGGTGAGGCGATATGCCTTAAATTAAACGGATTAGGTTACACTGTATTAGCAAACTACGGTGGTAATGATCAAGCAGCAAAAGAATTTACAGAGCGCACAGGTATTGCGGCAATGAAATTTGATGTATCAGATTTTGATACTACCGCTGCTGCAATTAAACAAATTGAAAATGATTATGGTCCAGTTGAAGTGTTAATCAACAACGCGGGGATTACGCGTGACGGGACGATGCACCGTATGTCGTTCGAACAATGGGATGCAGTTATTCAAACTAACCTTGCGTCTTGTTTTAATACTTGCCGTGCCGTTATCGAAGGGATGCGTGAGCGTAACTTTGGACGTATTGTTAATGTCGGTTCAGTCAACGGTCAAGCTGGTCAATACGGTCAAGTGAACTATGCGGCTGCTAAGTCTGGTATTCATGGTTTTACAAAAGCACTAGCACTAGAAGGTGCGGCTAAAGGGATTACGGTCAATGCGATTGCCCCAGGATATGTTGATACTGATATGGTTCGAGCTGTACCTGAAGAAGTGTTAACTAAGATCATCCGTACTATACCTGTAGGCCGTCTAGGTCGTCCAGAAGACATCGCTAACAGCGTGGCATTCTTAGTGGATGATGAGTCAGGCTTTATTACCGGATCTACGTTGTCGATCAACGGCGGCCAGCATATGTACTAAGCTGAATAAATAAATGGGGTCAGAGCCGAATTTATTTATTCGGCTCTGACCCCATTAAAATAGCAGCCTTTTTAAATACTTCTGGGTGAGCAAACCCATCCGCAATCATATCGTTATCCAATTGAAATTCACGGATCGCAGCGCGTGTACCTGAACCAATAATCCCATCAATTCCGCTAATAGCATAACCTAACTGCTGTAAATGCCGCTGCAATGTTTTTGCTTGTTCACGTAAGATTGGCTGACTGTCAGGAAATGGAGTGACCAATCCTGGTGCATCATTGATTTGTTCAGCAAGTTTACCTACGGCAATAGCGTATGATTGGGAATTATTCCAACGCATGATGATATTGAAGTTTTGATACGCTAAAAATATCGGTCCATTGTAGCCTGAAGGTACAACCACAGAGGCTAAATAATCAATATCAGGTAAGGCGTGACCATAAATCGTAGTGACACCTTGAGTGCGCCAAAACGATAGCGGTTTTTTGATTTTTCGATCGGCTAACGCATAATCAAAGTTTGCAGGTAACGTAATTTCACGTCCCCAGCGAAAGCCCGGTTCCCAGCCTAATTGATGTAAAAAATTAGCAGCCGATGCCAGTGCATCTTGCTCTGAATTAAAAAGATCGATAGAGCCATCACCATCGCCATCAATAGCATATTGAGCATAAGTTGTGGGCATAAACTGCGTATGACCCATCGCACCAGCCCAAGAGCCTTTCATCGTCGCAACATCTAAAGACTGCGTTTGAATGATATCTAATACAGTTAATAACTCTTTAGAAAAAAAGGTTTTGCGGCGAGGCTCGCACGCTAGAGTAGCTAACGCATCGATGGTTGGGATCTTGCCTTTGTAATTACCAAAGTTAGTTTCTAAGCCCCAAAACGACATTAGGTATTGTCCAGGTACACCATATTTATCGGTTAACGTACGTAAAAAAGCTTTATGCTCGGCGAATTTTTTTTGCCCAGTACTGATGCGCCAGTCATTGACTCGCTTGCTGTAATAATCGGCAAATGTAGCCAAAAACTCAGGCTGGTTGCGGTCAAGTTTGACGACTTGAGCACGTTGTTGAGCTGTTTTTAAGGTGATATCTAAGGTGTTTTGTGTGATGCCTTGGTTCAAGGCTTGCTGAGATAGCGACGCAATACATTGAGAAAAATCAGTTTGCGCATGGCTTACAAAACTCATGCTTAAGGTGGTGACGAGTGCTAATACACTGTGGGAAAACTTCATGCGCGATCTCATTCCGGAAAAGTATCATTATAGTACGAGATTTTGCATGAAGTTTCACATAGATTTATGAATTATCGTATTTCTGGATAAATTCAGTGACGAGTGGACGAATGTGTTTACGAAATTTCGACCCACTAAAAATGCCATAGTGCCCAGCTCCTTGTTGTACATGGTGTTTACGCATATTTTTAGGAATGTTTTTACAAATATCTTGTGCCGCTTCAGTTTGTTTTAAGCCACAGATATCATCATCAGCACCTTCAACGGTCAGTAATGCAGTGTTATCTATCGCATTAAAGTCGACAGTCTTACCTTGATAAGTAATTGTGCCTTGAGCTAACTCATTGTTTTTGAAAATCCGTTCAATGGTTTCCAAATAAAACTCTGCAGGGATATCTAATACTGCCATGTATTCATCATAAAATGCACGAAAACGATCGGTATCTTCCGTTTCACCCATCAACATATTTTGGAAAAAATTCATGTATTTTTTGTTGTGAGATTCTTGGTTCATGGAAATAAACCCACCCAACTGCATAAACCCTGGGTAGACTTTGCGGCCTTCGCCTGGATATCCATATGGGACATTCATTATCGCCACATTAGTAAACCAACTCATTGGCCTTTCTTGCGCAAAATCATTCACTCTAGTAGGATTTTGTGTTGGATCAATTGGACCTGCCATCAAGGTTAATGATGTTGGTGTCGCTTTGTCTTTATTTTGGGCCATCACAGCAGTTGCAATCAACGCTTGAACGGTGGGTTGACATATCGCAATCAAATGAGTGTCTTCACCCAAAAACTGCATAAATTCAATTAGGTATGTCACATAACAATCGAAGGAAAAAGGTCCTTCAGATAATGGCACTTCTCGCGCGTCTGCCCAGTCTGTAATATAGACTTCATGGTCAGGCAATAACGCTTCCACTGTACCTTTTAATAGCGTAGCAAAATGACCTGATAAAGGCGCCACGAGTAATACTTTGTGGCTGTCGGTTTTACCCAAGCGGTTAAAGTGAATCAAATCACAAAACGGTTTAGCTAAGGCGATTTCTTCACGAACTAAAAATACCTTGTCATCAATTTCAACTTCATCGATATTAAACCCAACCTTATCGTAACGGCGGGTTAAGCGCATGGCAGTTTCTAACGACGCTTTCGTGAGTTTTCCTGGCCATGTTTTTCCAAATAGGTTAGCAGGGTGACTCGTCAAATCGTTCATAAGGCTTAAGCCTTCATGCATGATTTGTGCTGAACGCGTCAGATATTCATATGCTTGATAATGACTCATGCAGTATCCTCTGTTTAAAGGTAAATAAGTATCAATAAGATACAAAAAAACACTCCGGTGCAACACTATAAGTAGGTAGCAACGAAGTGTTTTGGTATTACTTGTGAGCGTAGCTAATTACTTAGGCACTGCTGCAGTTGCTGCTGTAGCCATCTTGCTACCAAGATCTTCAGACGCTTCTTTAACAAGTTCAGTGGCTTTCTTTTGAGCCGCAGTAATGACTTCATAAGATTCTTTAGCAGCGTCAGTTACAGTTTCCTGTAAACCTTCGATGTAGGCTTTTTGCGTTTCCGCTAAAGACATCACATCTTTTTGCTTGCTAGCAGTCTCTACAAAAGACATACCGTCATTTAATAAGCTAGAAAACAATGCATTTTGCTTTTCAGCGATGTCTTGTAAAGTAGACATGTTTAAGGTTGCAAGTTCAGTTACTGGCTTCATTGATTCTTTAAGTTGATCGTTTAATTGTTCAAACATGATGTTACTCCGTGTAGTTAAGATAAAAATATAAAATTAAAATTTGTGATTACAGTTTTTTCGCTTCAGCTTTCGCCGGAGTCGAAGATACGATTGTCGCTGCGGGTGTAGCAACGATTTTCGCTTCAGCTTTCACTGCTGGCTTTGCAATTGGCTTAGCGACAGGTTTGCTTTTTGATTGTACAGCTGGTTTTGCAGCCGGCTTGCTGGCTGCTTTTACTGCTGGTGTCGCTTTGGCTGCAGGTTTAGCAACGGGTTTAACTTTAGCTTTCTTCGGTGCAGCTTGCGCAGCAGGCTTGTCAGCTGGAGCTACTGGCTTAATTGGTGCTACAGCGGGTGCTGCGGCATGAGTGGCTGCTGGAACATTCGCAACACTTTCATTTAAGCTAGTTTTTAATAAATCTGTGTATTCTTCGCGGATGTTATTCATCGCGCCGTATGTGTCTTTAGATGCATGTGCAAAGCGGTCTTTTAAAGCTTCAGCATACGAAGTTTGTGCGGCGATAACACCTTTCACTTCGGTTTGCACGCTCATAGACTCAACATACTTCAGACTATCAGCCATAAAACCTGTAAAAAATTCTGTTTGCATTTGCGATAACGCTTCCAACCTTTTCGCGTTTAATGCAACAAGCGAATTTACCGGCTGAGACGATTTTTTAACTTGCTCTGAAAATTTACCAAACATGATTCTTTCCTCAATCATTTCCAATTTAATGCTGCGTTGCAACATTGGCTTGATTTAATAATAGTGGCTCATAAAAGAAAGATCAAGTGCATTTTGTTGCGCTGCAGCATAAAAATAGTGATTAATTTTTGTTCGATATATAAAACAATAACTTACAAGATGTTGTCCTGCAAAAAAAGTTAGTCTTACGACGATGGTATGAAGTGAGTTTTGGAAGAGAGGTTATTTCTTTTCTTTATTAGGATTCCAAGCTTGCATGTTGGTTTCCATCATTTTCGAAAAAATCCCGACAGGCGAAGTATCAACCATGTTTTTAACTAGGCTTTGTACTTTGTCTTGCTGCTCAATAAATTGCACAATGGATTGTTCTAAATATTGCCTTACATAAGGCTGCATATCTGAATCATAGAAACGGATAAGTTGTTGCAGTAATTTATCTGTTAGTAATGACTGGGATTGGTTGGTTTCTGATTCACTAATAATTTGGAGCAAGATGGATTTGGTGATCACATCGCTTGTCTTGGAGTCGACAATTTCAAATTCAGTGCGTGCATTGATTAAGGTTTTAATGTGGTCAAGATTGATATATTTACTTTGTGAGGTATCGTACAAACGACGATTGGGGTACTTCTTAATAGTGACCACGAATAAATTGCCCTTAAAATGAAACCAAATGTTTGGTATTGCAGTCACTGTATAGAAGTTTAGAGTTCCTAGCAACCTGCTCTACTGTATTTATCTATTATCGGCAATACTTGCGTATAGCTATGATAAACAACGTAGAGCAGGGGCTAAATGTCCCTTTAATCAGTAAATTGACGAACAATATGGTTTAACACTTCTTTGGCATCACCAAAGATCATGCGGGTGTTATCTTTAAAGAACAACGGATTATCAACACCAGCAAAGCCTGATGACATACTACGCTTGATCACAAACACGTTTTTGGCTAAATCAGCATTAATGACCGGCATGCCGTAAATCGGACTGCCTTTTAATTCACGCGCTGCCGGGTTCACCACATCGTTGGCACCGATAACAATTGCGACATCAAAGTTTTCCATACGCTGATTCACTTCGTCCATTTCTAATAATAAATCATACGAAACATCAGCCTCAGCCAATAACACATTCATATGACCGGGCATACGACCCGCAACGGGGTGGATCCCATAGACGACTTCAGCATCATTACTTTCCAGTAATTCTTGCAGTTCTTTCATTGCATGTTGGGCTTGTGCCACTGCCATACCATAACCAGGAATAACCAATATAGATTGTGCAGCCTCTAACACATAAAACGCATCGTCGGCACTGATAGGTTTGATTTCACCTTCGACCACAATATCCATACTAACCACTTCTTGAAAGCCACTTGTGAGGACATTGACTAATGATCGGTTCATCGCTTTACACATGATATTGGTTAAGATAATACCACTTGCACCAACTAATGCACCGGCAACAATCAACAAGTTATTTTCTAATGCAAAACCGGCAGCACACGCGGCTAAACCAGAATAACTATTTAATAACGAGATGACGACTGGCATATCTGCGCCACCAATGGGCAGCACTACCATCACGCCGATGGCTAATGCCAGGGCAATGACAACACAAATAAACAGCGTCGATGACGGGTAAATGACGTATAAAGCACTAAATAGTACTGTCACCCCAATTAACGCGTAGTTGGCAATAGCTTGACTATTAAACACGATAGGCTTGCCTGAGATACGCTCAGATAGTTTTCCCCATGCAATCAATGACCCCGAAAAGGTCACTGCACCAATAATCAACGCAATCACACTAATGGTTGCCAGACCTGCCGTTAAATCCGAACCGACCATCGCAGCAATAGCAACCACAGCACTAGCTAATCCGCCCACGCCATTAAATAATGAGACCAGTTCTGGCATCTCTGTCATTTCGACTTTTTTCGACACATAGACGCCGACCGCAGAACCGGCTAACACACTAATGATAATCCAGCTGTATGACAAAATATGCTGGTCAAGTAATGTCACAATCATCGCTATTAACATGGCTATGGCTGAAAGCCGATTGCCTTTGCGTGCTGTACTTGGGTGGCCGAGTAATTTTAGTCCATAAATAAATAACGCTGCCGAGATAACATATATGATATTAATAAAAATAGTGATATCCACAATCTTGTCCCCTTACTTCTTTTTAAACATGGCAAGCATGCGGTCTGTCACTAAATAGCCACCGACGACATTAATTGTCGCAAAAAACACGCCGATAATACCCAATACCGTTGCCGCTTCTCCCGACTCACCGCCTGCGAGCACGATAGCGGCTAACACCGTGATCCCCGAAATCGCATTTGCTCCTGACATTAACGGAGTATGCAAGGTTGCAGGGACCTTTTGGATCAGCTCAAAGCCCACAAAAATGGCTAACATTAAAATAAATAACAAATATATAGCGATCATGCGCTGGCCTCCGAAGTCAGATTTAAGTGCTTACGAATGACGGGATTAATAATGCTGCCGCCATGTGTGATCACACAGCTTTGTAAAATGTCATCTTCCATATCAAGTGTAAATGTCTTGGTTTCTTTGTCACAAAACTCAGCAATCAAGTTAAACATATTATTGGCATACATTTGACTAGCGTCTTTGGCAACAAAACAAGGCCAATTACCATTACCGACAAGGTAAACGTTTTGATTTAATATTGTCTTGCCTGCAACCGTTCCTTCAACATTACCGCCTGACTCAGCTGCCATATCGACAATTACGCTACCTGGTTTCATTTTGCCAACCGTCTTAGCATTAATCAAACGCGGTGGCTTGCGACCAAATAATTGCGCGGTGGTAATGACAATATCGGAATCTGCAATACAGGCTTCTTGAGCCGCTTGTTGGATCGCCATTTGTTCTGGCGTTAATTCGGTGGCATACCCTTGTGCGGTTTGTTCCGTTTGCCCCAAATCAATATCTAGAAATTTGCCACCAAGAGAACGCACTTGCTCAGCGACGACGGCTCTGGTATCAAAAGCGGTCACGGCAGCACCAAGACGTTTTGCTGTCGCAATGGCTTGTAATCCTGCCACACCAGCACCAATGACAAATACTTTAGCTGCTTTAATCGTCCCGGCGGGTGTCATCATCATTGGTAGGATGGTTTGTAGTTGATGCATCCCGATCCCGACCATGGCATACCCCGCTAGACTAGCTTGAGAGCTAAGCGCATCCATTTTTTGGCAACGACTGGAGCGAGGGATCATTTCTACACTAATACTGGTTTGGCCTGACTCGGATAACGCAGTCAAATATGAAGCTTCGTTAAATGGGTCAAGAAAACTGATTAATACTGCATCTTTTTGACAGTGTGTAATATCGGTTAATTCGAGCTTATTAACACTCACCACAATATTACCCGCAGCCAGTGTTTCGGCGCGTGATAATACTTTCGCCCCTGCTGCTTCATAGGCTTCATCGGAAATAAATATATCAGTGCCGATCCCACTCTCAACGGCGATATCTAGGCCTAAAAGCCCGTATGCTTTGAGATTGCTGGGCAGCAAAGCGCAGCGCTGTTCGCCGGGCTTTGTCTCTTTTGGAAAAGCAATCGTTGTCATCATTACCTCATACTAGTTAACTAAAAAATGGGCGTGAGCAAACCTTAACTCAATTAAGGCTGTTGACAGTGTCGTTTAAGTGACAGGGCAGGAAGTCTTGAAAGTTACTTCCTAGCCGACGCCGTCTACAAACGTTTTAACACATATTGACCGGGCGCTGGATAGAGCGCTGGATAGTTTTTATGTGCACCAGGCACGAGTGCCTTGGTTTGTTTACTCGATTTTTGGTTAAGCCACGAATGCCAATCCGTCCACCACGATCCGGGGTGTTCGGTGGCGCCGTTAAACCATTCTTCTGCATCGTTAGGAAGGTTATCATTGAGCCAATGAGGGTATTTGCCACCTTTGATAGGGTTGATAACGCCCGCTAGATGGCCGGAGCCTGCTAGTACGAAACGTTTTTCACCTGAAATATATTGCAATCCTGAGTATGCAGATTGCCACAACACGATATGATCAGCCATCGTAGCAAGGACATACACGGGCACATCGATGTTAGCTAGGTCTATGCCCACCCCATCAATAACCCAAGCATTCGGATCTTTTAATTTATTATCCCAATATGTGTTGCGCAAGTAATCTTTAAAACATGCAGCAGGGATATTGGTCGAATCAGAATTCCAATATAAAATATCAAATGGTGCAGGATCTTTGCCCTGTAAATAGTTTTTAATAAAGAAAGACCAGAACAAACTATTTTCTCTCAGTAAACTAAATGAAAGCGCTAAAATTCGACCATCAAAAATGCCTTTCATGTCTGCGTTATTTTCAATCACAGGTAACATTTCTTCAGATAGATAGTTAGCAATTTCACCAGGCTCAGAAAAATCTAGTAAGGTAGTCAGTAGGGTTAACGACGCAATACGTGTATCGCCTTGCGCTCGTAAATAAGCCGTGGTGACGGAGCTTAATGTCCCGCCCACACAGAATCCAGTTAAATTAACTTGCTTTGCTTTAGTGATTTCACACACGGCATCAAGCGCAGCGATGGGACCTTTTTTCATATAGTCAGTGAAGTCATAGGCCGCTAAATCAGCTTCAGGATTAATCCACGAAATGACGAATAGATCATTACCCGCATCTAATAAGGCTTTAATAGCCGATTTTCTTTCATCTAGATCCAATACGTAAAATTTGTTGATGAACGGGGGAACAAACAACAAAGGCAGTTCGTTGGTTTTTGCCACAGTGGGATAATAATGAATTAACTCAATAAGTTCGTTTTTGAAGACGACTTCACCGGGTGTCATCGCTAGATTTTCACCGACAGTAAATGCGTCATGATCGGTTTGGGTAATTTTGAACGCTTCGATAGGGCTCTTTTCAAAATCTTCCATGAAGTTCTGCATGCCTTTGAGAATGCTTTCGCCTTTGGATTTTAAAATATCCTCACACACTTCAGGATTGGTTAAGACATAGTTAGTAGGCGATACTGAGTTGATATATTGTCGGGTATAAAATTTAATTTGATCTGCGGTTTTAGAGTCTTTAAAGTCCATCGCATCAACAATGTTTTCAAGCATTTGTGAGTTCAACAAATAGGCTTGCTTTACATAGCTGTAGACTGGATTGGCTTGCCATTCATCATGACTAAAACGGCGATCAGAGTGCTGCTCATCTATAATATTTTGCGACGCCTCTCCCATCATAGCCATGCTAGCTTGTTGCCATAGGGCAGACTGCTTTTCCATGAAAGTAAACTGAGATTGTAATAATTTGGCAGAATCGATTTCGACTTTGTCGGACATTAATGAAATCAGCTTGTTTGGCGAAAAAACAGAATTTGAACTAGCCAAACCCTCATCACCTGATGCTTGTTTGGTTAAAATATCTTGAACCATTGCATTAAATACCTGACTATATTTGTT
>JAQXDG010000056.1 GCA_029251505.1 Glaciecola sp.
GGTTTAGTTGAAGGTACTGATCTTGCTTCAAAAAGCCTTGAAGAAATCATCAAATCTTCTGACGGTGGTGTATTCAACAACGCAGCACAAATCTGGAACCACACGTTCTATTGGAACAGCCTAGCGCCTAACGCTGGCGGTGAGCCAACGGGTGCGCTAGCTGACGCAATCAATGCTAAATGGGGTTCTTTTGCAGAATTCAAAGCTGCATTTAATGACAAAGCAGTGAACAACTTTGGTTCAAGCTGGACATGGTTAGTAAAAACCGCTGACGGTTCTTTAGACATCGTTAACACCTCTAATGCTGGCACGCCTATCACAGAAGATCTTGTACCGTTAATCACGGTTGATTTATGGGAACACGCTTACTACATTGATTACCGCAATGTTCGCCCTAACTACCTTGAAGGTTTTTGGGCATTAGCAAACTGGGAATTCGCAACGGCGAACTTCGCAGCATAAGCATCTTTTTACAGTTCAATATCGTGTGTATCTAACGCTCGATTGATTAACTGTCATACTAACGCCAATGGTTATCCGTTGGCGTTTTTTTGTCTTGCAAAAAATATTTATCCCTCCTGCTAAATATACCGACTAAGCTTTATATATAACCAACTAACCATTAAACCGGAGATGTTATGGGTATATTTGAGCAATACAAAGACCGTTATGAAGCACATAATGAACAGGGATATCGACTTATACGTGAAAAACTTTTAGCCCAATATAACTTGAGTAATGAAACATTTACATCGTCTGTGGGGCTTTGACGTTAAATTGGAGCAAGAAAATGAAGATGGTTCGCTTACGACGTTAGCACGTTGTCCTATTGGAATGGGTTAAAACAGGGTGGGACGCAAACATCATGACTATTCCCCCTAGCATCGCTGCCAGTGCTGCACACACAAATGTCGTCACTGCTCCCGCTCCATCTAGCCATAATAGACCCGCGCCATAATTACCGACTGCGCCACCTAAGCCAAACGCCAAACTGACATACAAAGCTTGTCCTTGGGAATGAAAACGCTTCGCAAAAAAGTGATGAATAAAACTGACCGACGCGGCATGAGTGACACCAAAACTAAACGCATGTAACAGTTGAGACAAACTTAATAACCACCAAGTATCCGGCGTATAAGCCAACATTAACCAACGAATTGAGGTTAACCACATTGAAACAATGATCAGCCACTTTATTCCAAAACGGTGGATTAATTTGCCAGCAACTAAAAATATACCTATTTCAGCGACCACGCCCAAAGCCAAAAATATCCCTGTTTGGGCGCCCGTATAACCTAACTCCGCGCTGTATAACGCAAAGAAACTATAAAATGGCCCCATACTAAGTTGTAGTAAACCTGCAGAAATAATAAAACAAATAAAAGGCATGCTTAGCGCTTTGCGCCATTCATTTTTTCCATCAGTAACCGTATCAGGATGAACATCGTGTTGGACACTGCTGATCGCCAAAGTGCTACAGAAAACCGCTAATAAAATCGCTGTTGTGCCATAAAGCACCATCTCAGTCGAGGTCACATCTAATACTGCGCCCATCGCAACAGTAAATACAATAAACCCCATACTGCCCCACATGCGTAACCGTGAGTAGCGCTGTGGATCGCCGTTGACACAATCCATGGTAACCACTTCAATTTGCGGTAAAATAGCAGTAGCAAATATCATTACGCCAGCGAGAGAAGCGGTAATTAACCAAAACTCATTGCTTAAATAAGCCAAGCCCGTACTCACGCAGGTCAACAACGCCCCTATCCGAAGCATCAACAGGCCTTTACCCACCTTATCAGCTAAATAAGACCAGAGATTTGGCCCTAAGATCCGTGCGAGTGTAATAATGGCAAACAGCTCGCCTATTTGTTGCGAAGAAAAACCTCGACCATCAAGGAATACCCCCAAATACGGAACGATCACGCCAACATGGCCAAAGTACAAAAAGTACGTCAAACCGAGCAAAAATATATTAGAAGGTGATAGCGCCTTATCATAGGCACTATCAGTAGCACGTGGATTGGAGGTGTTCACATTACGCTTTTATTGCACCAGGTATGACAGGGGTAGTAGATACCACACCGGCATTTTGCCCGCGATGACGTAATAAATGATCCATGATCACAATCGCCGCCATAGCTTCGGCAATAGGTACGGCTCTGATCCCTACACAAGGATCATGACGCCCTTTAGTAATCACATCGGTCGTCTTGCCGTCAACAGTAATCGTTTCACCCGGTACCGTTATCGATGAGGTCGGCTTTAACGCCATGTGAACTAACACATCTTGACCGGTGGAAATACCACCTAACACGCCACCGGCATGGTTGGTTGCAAACCCTTCAGGTGTCATACGATCACGATGTTCACTACCTTTTTGGTTAATCACAGCAAACCCGTCGCCAATTTCAACGCCTTTAACTGCATTAATTCCCATCATTGCATGGGCTAAATCAGCATCTAGACGATCAAATACCGGTTCACCTAAGCCAACGGGCATATTGGTGATCTGAACAGAGACTTTCGCACCAATCGAATCACCTGATTTTTTAAGCTCACGCATGTATTCATCTAGCGCCTCAAGCTTACTCGCATCAGGACAGAAAAAGGGATTCGTATTGGTCACACTGTGATCGACCGTTTCAGCCACAACAGGACCAAGCTCAGATAAATAACCGAGTACTTCGATGCCAAACTCTTGTTTGAGGTATTTTTTGGCGATTGCACCAGCAGCAACACGGATCGCAGTTTCACGTGCAGAGCTACGACCACCACCACGATAATCGCGCGTACCAAATTTTTGTTGATAAGTATAATCAGCATGTCCTGGACGGAATCGATCAGAGATTTTAGAATAATCTTGGCTACGTTGATCTTTGTTTTTGATCAGCACGCCAATACTTGTACCGGTAGTCACGCCGTCAAACACGCCTGATAAAATCTGTACTTCATCGTCTTCACGACGCGCTGTAGTATAGCGTGAAGTTCCAGGTTTACGGCGATCCAAGTCACCTTGTAAATCGGCTTCAGTTAATGCCATGCCCGGAGGACAACCATCAATAACACCACCGATTGCGATACCATGAGACTCGCCAAAAGTAGTAACGGTAAATAAACGACCAAAAGTATTGCCTGCCACGATAAATCCTTACTGTTGTTGCCAATAGTCGACTAAGGTTTGACGGTCTACAGCAAAGACCCCTTGTCCACCTTGTTCAAAATCAATCCACTGTACCGCTAACCCAGGAAAACGAGTTTGCATATGCACAGACGAGTTACCCACTTCAACAAATAACCAACCATGTGGCGTTAAATGTTCAGGAGCTTGTTGTAATATTGTCTTAACAATATCCAACCCATCATGCCCAGCCGCTAATGCCAAGGCGGGTTCATGTAAAAATTCTTGCGGAAGATCGGACATATCCTCAGCATCCACATACGGAGGATTTGACACAATCAAATCATACTGCTGCCCCATCACGCCACTATATACATCGGATTGTACCGGATAGACCCGCTCAGCTAAACCGTGCTCGGCAATATTCATTGTTGCCACTTCAAGTGCGTCTTCAGAAATATCTAACGCATCGACTTGTGCGTGGGTAAATTGATGAGCTAATGCAATGGCGATACACCCGCCCCCCGTGCACAGATCCATAATCAATTGTGGCGGCTGAGTCAGCCATTGAGAAAACTCATCACTAATCAATTCAGCAAAAGGGGAACGAGGAATTAAAACGCGATGATCCACATAAAAAGGATAACCCGCAAACCAAGCTTGATTGGTTAAATAAGGTAATGGCTCTAACGTATTGATACGTTGAGTGAGTAATGCGACAACTTGCTCTTTTTCAGCTTGTACTAAGCGTGCGTTAAATAAGGCATCTGATGTTTTTTGTGCCATATCCGGCGGCAGAGATAGACTAAATAGTACAATCACAACGGCTTCATCCCACGCATTGTCAGTGCCGTGACCAAAATACACGTCGGATTGATTTAGTTGTGAAGTACAGAAACGCACCCAATCTAATATTGAGTGCAGTTGTCCATAATCGTCTTGGGAAAAGGAATATACCGATGTCATAGTTAACAGGTTGTTCTTGTTACAGATAATAACAGGTATAATACCTTAAAAGCGCCGATACGGCATGTTCATTTTAACGGATGCAGGGATTTTTATGAAAACCAATCTCACCAAAGGCAATATTAAAGCGTTTTTAGCAAAAAATACGTCGCCTGCGGCAACAACAGGATCCCAGAAATCTTTGGAGCCGTTGGCAAGAGATCGCTCATTTGCTGAGTTGCATCCTGATATTACGCCATTCCGCCAAGATAAAATAGCACCTAGCTTTCCGCAAAAAACAGACTCACCTTCAACGTTATCTAAGCATATCAAGCAGAGAAAACAACGTCATGCAGAGTTTACGTTTAGTGATGGCTTTGAGGCGCATTTCCCTGAGGATACCGCGTTGATGTGGCATCAAGGCGACAAACGTTGTGCTGCACTGCTCAAACGTTGTCGTAGAGGCGATTTTGCACCTGAATACGAACTTGATTGTCATGGCATGACTAAAGCATATGCAAAAGAGGAGCTCGCGGCGTTATTAGTGCAAGCGTATAAGCAAGATATTGCGTGTGTGAGTATAATGCATGGACACGGTAGCGGCGTGTTAAAGCGAGCACTTCCCAACTACATAATGCAATTTCCGCATATTATTGGGTTTTGCCAAGCACCGAAACAATGGGGTGGTCAAGCAGGGATCTTAATCCTTCTCGACGTCCCACAGTTATCTCAGTTTGAATAACTCAATAAGCGTTACTTGTTATCATCCGCACTGTTATGAATAAACATGTAAGCATAATACACGCACATGATAACCATAATTAAAATACCTAAGATAGAACCCCATGCGACCGGATCAGTTAAGAGTAATTGCAACATAAATCACCTGCTTGTTTGTGTTGTGAACTTATATTTAAAGTATAATCACAGCCACAAACTAAACACTGATCAAGATCAATATATGCCACTCAATTGTGACAAATGGCGGTAAAGCATTGATTCAGATCAATATGACTCCGCACTTTTATCTCCTAGCCAAAAAACAGTTTCATAAACCACCCACGGTTGAGATCGTCTTCGCAACGTTTGAGTTGCCCTGCATATTTTAATGAGCGATTTTTGACTTTATTGGCGACGCCGCCGAGCCACGCTTTTTTACGAAAGGTTTTGCGTTTATAGCCGCCCCATCCTTCGTGATAATTAAGATATTGAGCATGCGCATCCCATTTAGAAACACCATTGATACGGTGTGATTGACTGATAAACCAGCCCATGAAATCAATCGCGTCAGCAAAATCATCCCGATCAGCGCCACTGTTACCTGTCGCTTTTATGTAATCCTCCCACGTCATGGTTTTAGCTTGAGAAAACCCATACGCACTGGATACTCGACCCCAAGGGATCAATCCAAATAAAATCGTGTCCTTAGGTGGCAATGCTTGAGCTTTGAACGAGCTTTCTTGATACATCATGGCCATCGGCACATGAATCGGTACGCCATACTTGTCATTCATATCGACCGCAGCATCATACCAATCATCTTTTTCAAAAAATATGGCACATAGGTCATCAGGGTTTTTAGGTGGAGACACACTACACCCAGCTAAAAATAAGACGACAACCATCGAACTAAATATAATTGAAAAATGTGTTAATTTATTTTGAACTTTCATAAAACGCCATGCTCTATATTTATGTAATATGTGTTTCCCTGGAATATTCTCAGCCTGACCTCCTTGTCAGGCTTTTTTTTGCCTATTCCTTGGCGTTTGTATGTACAACTTTATCGTGTTGGCTTCAACAACCACAGCAATCAAAACTAATACGTCAAATAATCACTTAAAAACGTACTAAAATCGACAGTATCAGCCGCCTCAATCTCTTGCTGTCGTTCAATGGAAGCAAGCTTCATTGCATCAAATTCTGCTGCTGTGTAATGCTCATAAACAAGCGATAATAATTGCTGTTTATGTTGTTCCGCTAAACGTTTGCCAAACACCGAATTATCTTCATTATTGTCGAGCATCGTGTTTAACATCATGGCGGATGGGGTAAGATTAGGATCGTTGATTTTTTTATATTCTAGCTCAACTGCTTTAGTGTATTTATTGGTTTGATTCGCTTTATCGAATAAGGTCGCTACTTGCGACATTTCAACAAACATCGTTTCAGCCCAGTTAGCTAACGTCACTTGCTTAGCACCATTGGCTAATTCAATCCCCGGTTCACGACCTCGCAATACCACCGTCGTCAGGTTCTGGTCTGTTTGACGCATCTCAGCTTGTGACATAGGTGCACTGGGCTTTAATAAACAATACAACAAAAACACATCTAAGAAATACAGTTGATTTTTATGCACGCCTATCGGGGAATAAGGGTCTAAATCTAACGCCCGCACTTCAATATACTCAACCCCACGTTGGGATAAGGCATCGGTCGGTTTTTCACCTGATTTGGCTATTTGTTTCGGTCGAATCGGAGAATACAACTCATTTTCAATTTGCAGTACATTCTTATTTAACTGCTGATAATCACCGTTTTCTCCGGCAGGAATATCCGCATATTGCTGCGAAGGCGTGCGGATAGCTTTGCGAACTGAACGGACGTAACTATGGAGACTGTTGTAACATATATCCAATGAGGATTGTGCTGAGTTGGTATAGCCTAAATCAGACATCCTTAACGAGGTTGCATAAGGCAAATAGAGCGTCCCTTTGCCTATTTTACCAAAGTCAAACGCAGGTTTGCGGTCTTGTAAAAATGAACGACAAATGGCCGGTGATGCCCCATATAAATACGGGATCATCCAACACATACGACGGTAATTACGGATAAGTGAAAAGTAACTTTCCGAAATGGCTTCTTGGCTTAGTGGTTGACCGTGCATTTCACACCAAAGATCCCAAAAAGGCTTTGATAAAGAAAAGTTAAAATGCACACCCGATATCGCTTGCATCATACTGCCATAACGGTTCTTTAGACCTACGCGATAAACATGTTTCATTTTACCGATATTCGAACTACCGTAATGCGCCAGCACAATATCATCTTCATCACCAACAAAACACGGCATCGATAAAGGCCAAATTTGTTCATTATTGATTTGTAAATACACATGCGTGTGAATATCGGCTAATTGCGACAACGTCGTATTAATTGTTGCACAAGGAGGCGTAATAAACTCCAACAGAGATTCAGAAAAATCTGTTGTAATCGATTCATGCGTTAACGCAGAACCCAACGCTGATGGATGAGATAATGGGGATAATTTACCATCTGGTGTGACTCTTAAGCCTTCACGTTCGATTCCGTGTTGGGTGTCACGCAATGTACCCAGGCGCTTGTGTTCATATAAAAACACTACTCGTTGCGTAAATGAAGTCGTATCTGATATCAAAATGAGGTCCGTATATTCTTTATTCGCGTGAAATCCGCTGTGCGAGGATCATAAGCAAAAAATGCCGATTAATATAGTAAATTCGTAAAAGAAATCTGGTATTTGGCTATTTTTTCGCTACTATTAACAAACCCATTGTTTATGCTAAAGACATAATGACTTATTTTAATTCAGAGTTCGCGGTATCTCAACTCAATGGTAACAAAGAGTTACTATGCCGTTTGCTTACCAAATTTAATACCGATTATGCAAATGCACCACAAGATATGCAGAAAAAGTGTGCCAATAGTCAGTTTGATTCAGCTAGTTTATTAGTACACACCATCAAAGGAGTCGCGGGCAACCTTGGTATGTTGCATTTATACGAACACGCCAAAATGCTTGAACCTAAATGCAAAGAGGGCCAAGCTGCGCTATCTGAAATTAAAGAGTTTGGCGATACACTAACCGCGACAATCCGCGCGACGCAGCACTTTATTAAAACTGAAGTCATTCCTCAAGAGGCACTACCTGATGATGCAAACAACGCACAATCACTTCAATCATTAGAAAGTGTACTTACCAAAAATCAATTTATTCCAGCGGATAAACTCGCGCAATACATGCAAAACCTAACCATGTCAGCAGCTCAAAAAGATGATCTTTTATTAGCGATTCAACAACTCAACTACGAAGCCGCATTAACTTTGCTGCGCTCGGCCGTTAAGTAAAGAACGATGATGCAGGTATTATTTGACCATGTGGATTTTATGGTGGTAGCAAAACCTGCCTGCGTCACTATGCATCAATCCTCAACCAATAGTCACAATACCGCTAAGCTTAGCTCCGAGGATCCCACTGTTGTTAGCCCATTACCCGCCATTTTACCTTTACTACGCGCTTCTTTAGCTCAACAAACAGCGACAAAAACCCTATCCATTTCCTATGACCCGGCAACCTTACACTTAGTACATCGATTAGATGACCATACATCAGGCTGTTTAATTATTGCAAAACACGCCATCGCCGCGGAACGTTTTCGGATATTATTTACTAAACATCGTGTGCAAAAATACTATGTCGCGTTGAGTGATACTAAGGGTAAGCGCAAGCAAGGCTGGGTCAAAGGTGACATGGTCAATAAACGTCGTGGTCAGTGGGCATTAACCAAAACGATGCACCATCCTGCGATCTCCTATTTTTTTCGCCAAGGTTTAGGCAATGGTTTGTATCTTTTTTGGATCAAACCTTTTAGTGGAAAAACACATCAAATCAGAGTGGCACTCAAAAGTAATAGCAGTACCATCTTAGGTGACACGCATTATGGCGGTACTTCTGCACAACGGATGTATTTGCATGCCTATGCATTAAGCTTTGAATATGGTTCCGAAGCCATCAATGTCACTTGCCCTGTTGTTAATATGGAGCATGCAGCCAATGCGGCGAGTCTGTTTGACGAGTCTGATATTTCTAGTATGATTGTGCCATCAAATCTACTGGAACGACCATGGCCAACAAAGTAACACCAGCAATCCATATTATTGGTCAAGGGGTCATCGGGTCATTACTTGCCAGTACAGCACTGCACCTTCAGTTCTCAGTACAGCAATACATTCGGGACAGCCATCGCTTTAAAGATCGGCAACTAGACGCTTCAACTATCACCGTTCAGTCACTTTCAGGACAAACGACCCATCTTCCTCAGCCAGATTCTTTGAGCACTATAAAACTCAACAATGAGCCGTTATCTGGCATAGTGATTGTTCCAGTAAAAGCCTATCAAGTGACCCAGGTGTTATCTCAGTTACAAGGAAACCTAGCCCCTGGTGCGACATTACTGTTGCTGCATAATGGGATGGGTAGTATTGAAGTGGCATCACGGTTGTTTCCCACCCACGTAATTATTGCCGGCACAACGACTTTAGCGGGTTTTAGAGAAGGTGATATGGTCAAGCATACCGCTAAGGGCCAGACGCAATTAGGGATCGTGAAAAGTACTTCAGCGCTGGTGCCTAACCCTGAACATATCGCGCTAATCAATCATGTTATCCCCGAACCTACATGGCATGATGACATTTTAATCCCGTTATTTACTAAGTTAGCCATCAATTGTGTTATCAATCCATTGACTGTTATTCATGACGTAAAAAATGGCGAATTATCGTCTCTAGGGTTACTTGATATTATCAAACAAATCGTTGACGAAGTTATTGCTGTGGCGGCCTCTCAGGGTGTCTTGCTTGATAGTGCCACTCAATTTAAACAAGTATTAGCCGTCATTTATGATACCCGAGAAAATTATTCATCCATGCACCAAGATATAAAACACGGCAGAAAATCAGAAATAGAACAAATTAATGGGTATGTGGTCACGCTAGGCGAAGCTAATGGAATCGATGTGACTGGCAATAAATTCTTATTACAACAAATCTTAGCCATAGAAAAAGCCGCTTAAACAGCGGCTTTTAAAGTCATCAAATGAGTCTTTGCGTAAAACGCCTCAGAGTAAAATTCTGAGGGTGATGGGCATCATTACTCTTGAGCTGAAGGCTCTTGCGGTAACGGTTTCATATGTGGAAACAAGATCACGTCTTTAATTGTTGGGCTGTCCGAGAACAGCATCACTAAACGGTCAATTCCGATCCCTTCACCCGCAGTAGGCGGTAAGCCATACTCAAGCGCAGTAATGTAATCATCATCAAAATGCATCGCTTCATCATCACCGGCGTCTTTTTCTTCTACTTGCTTTCTAAAACGTGCAGCTTGATCTTCTGAATCATTTAACTCTGAGAAACCATTGGCAAGTTCACGACCACCGACAAAGAATTCAAATCGGTCAGTGACAAAATGATTATCATCGTTACGACGTGCCAGTGGAGATACTTCCCACGGATACTGGGTAATGAACGTCGGTTGATCCAATTGCTCTTCAGCTGTTGCTTCAAAGATCTCACAGAGGTATTTACCCGCCCCCCAGATCCCATCAACTTCTGGCTCTTTAATGTGCAATTGCTTGGCCATCGCTTTAAGTTCAGGTAAGTGTGCTTCTGGATCATTAATGGCAGCCACATTCGCTTCAGGCCAATATTTCAAGATCGCATCACCCATCGATAATCGTTGGAAAGGCTGACCAAAATCATATTCTTTAGTTTCGGTCACTTCGCCATCTGCATTTTTGACGGTATTTTTAACAATGGTCGTACCTAACACGGTTTGTGCTAGGTGCTTTAACATTTCTTCCGTGAGATCCATCAAATCATTGTAATCTGCATAGGCTTGATAAAACTCAATCATCGTAAATTCAGGGTTATGACGCGTTGATAAACCTTCATTACGGAAGTTACGGTTAATTTCGAACACTCGTTCAAAACCGCCCACAACCAAACGCTTAAGATAAAGCTCCGGTGCAATTCGCAAATACATACCAATATCAAGCGCGTTGTGATGCGTGACAAACGGCTTAGCCGTCGCACCACCAGGAATGACTTGTAGCATTGGCGTTTCAACTTCCATAAACTGACGTTCAGTTAAGAAACCACGAATACCATTGATAATTTTGCTACGCATGAAAAAGGTATCGCGCGTTTCAGGAGAAGTAATCAAATCAACATAACGTTGGCGATATTTAGTTTCTTGATCAGCTAGACCATGAAATTTTTCTGGTAATGGACGTAATGATTTAGTTAGTAACTCGTACTCATCCATATTGACATACAAATCGCCTTTACCAGATTTATGCAACGTCCCTTTCACACCAATAATATCGCCAATATCTAAGCTGCCGTAACGTGCTTTAATATCTTTTTGTGTGTCTTTGGAAGCATAAGCTTGCACTTGACCACTCATGTCTTGCAATAATAAAAATGGTCCACGTTTTGCCATAATACGACCCGCGATGCTGACGACATGACCTAACGTTTCTAAGTCCGCTTTTTCATGCTCTGCAAATGAGGATTGCAAATCATCAGCATACGCTTCACGACGAAAGCTGTTTGGAAATCCATTGGATTTACACTGTGCGCGAATGGCATCTAATTTGGCACGGCGTTCAGCTACGAGTTTATTATCATCTGAATGTTGGTCGGTCATTGCGTTTCCTAAATCCTACTATGGTGTGATTACAAGCCAGATTTTAAGCTAGCTTCAATGAATTTGTTTAAATCGCCATCTAATACAGATTGCGTATTACGAGTTTCTACCCCTGTTCGTAAATCTTTGATGCGCGAATCATCTAATACATATGAACGAATTTGGCTACCCCAACCGATGTCTGATTTACTGTCTTCCATCGCTTGCTTTTCTACGTTTTGTTTTTGCAACTCATGTTCATACAGCTTCGCTTTAAGCTGCTTCATGGCTTGGTCTTTATTTTTATGTTGCGAACGGTCATTTTGGCATTGCACGACAATATTGGTCGGTAAATGCGTGATCCGTACCGCAGAATCCGTTCGGTTTACGTGCTGACCACCGGCACCAGAAGCACGGTAAGTATCAATGCGTAAATCTGAAGGATTCAGTTCAATATCAATATCGTCATTAATCTCAGGGTAAATGAACGCAGAAGCAAAGGAAGTATGACGACGGCTACCCGAATCAAATGGCGATTTACGCACTAAACGATGTACGCCTGTTTCAGTTCTCAGCCAGCCGTAGGCATATTCTCCACCAAAACGAATGGTTGCCGATTTAATGCCTGCCACATCGCCATCAGAGACTTCAATGAGTTCGGTTTTAAAGCCGTTTTCTTCACCCCAACGCAAATACATGCGTAATAACATATTAGCCCAATCTTGTGCTTCGGTGCCGCCTGACCCTGATTGAATGTCCAAATAACAGTCATTACTGTCATTAGGTCCAGCAAACATACGACGAAATTCAAGTAATTCAAGATGGCTAATCAATTCGGCTAATTCGCTTTGCGTCTCGGCAAACGTATCTTCGTCTTCCGCTTCTACCGCAAGCTCTAACAAGCCTTCGACATCGTCGACACCTTGTTCAAGGATCTCGATGGTTTCAACAATTTGCTCTAAGGTGACTTTTTCTTTACCTAGTGCTTGCGCGTGTTCGGGATTATTCCAAACGGCAGAATCCTCTAATTCGCGATTGACTTCTTCAAGGCGTTCTTGCTTGACAGCAAAGTCAAAGATACCCCCGAAGAGACGCTGTTCGTTCACGGATATCCGCTAAACTTGATGTAATTGGATTAGTTTCAAACATAATAATGCTGTGTGATGACTGAAATTTTGATGCGGAATTATAGCGAATTTCATGGAAAATGGATAGTAAAACAATGTTTTTAAGACCAATTCGCCATGAATCACTTCGCTATTGCTGTTTCAAAAATTTATTTAGCAAGTTGCGCAGTGAACTCGCTCGCAATTGCGCCGAGTTTATGAAGTTTAAGGATCGTTTTTTCATCGGTAACGACACCCTGTTCATCAACCAGCGTATGAACGTTCGCAATCGCTTGCTGTGTAGGATGTACTAACATCCCTAAATTGCTCAGTAATGTGCGTAAGCTCGCTAATCCACGTAAACCACCTAGCGCACCAGGTGACGCAGCCATTAAGGTGGCGGTTTTGCCTTTAAATGGTGCTAGCGGGGATTCTCCCTCATCCATACGGGAGGCCCAATCGATCGCGTTTTTTAAGGCGGCACTAAAGGCTGAGTTATATTCAGGATTAGCAATGATGATTCCATCATGTTCCGTTAATAAGGTTTTAAATTGACGGGCAGATTCAGGCATGCCACTGTGTGCTTCAAGATCTTCACTAAACAGTGGCGCAATATAATCAGCCAAATGCACAACAGTGACTTCAGCGCCAGCCGCTTCAGCCCCTTGAGCTGCACAAACCACAATAGCTTGGTTGTACGAGTTCTTGCGTAGACTGCCACTAAACGCCAGTAATTTAACCATGCAGAGTTCTCCTAATAGACATTGTCTGTAAACAAGTAAATCAACATGATTAAATAGTCAAGTTAGCGATTATTAATCTGGATATACTTGTGCTTTTTTTTGCGCATATAGCGCTTGTTTTTCGTTAAGTTGAATTAATTTTTCTAACAATTTGGGGTTAGATTTAACTAATTCTTCCACAAACTTCATGGATTCTTCTCGCTCATCCTTAACCGCAAATTCAATTTGCTGTAATGAAGGATAACCTGCACCCGATGATAACGCATCTTGGGTTTCTTCCGCCATTCTATCTAGTACGTATTGTGGATAACATACACGAGTCTTAATGCGACTGCCTAAGCGCGTCTCTTTGCGACACAATACTTTATATTTTTTGTTATCGTTTAGCGCATTGAACATTTCATAAAAATCTAATTCTGCAGCTTGCATGTCATCTTTATAAAACAACAGTGGCACCGAACCGGTGATACCGATTCTCTCCATATCTTCTTTCGAATTATTTTGTGAGGAGCCTTGTGAGGTGCCTTGTAAGCTGTTTGGTGAGGCATTGTCACTTGCGCTAACACTGTTAACGACGGTAAAACTCGAAAGTGCTAATACCACAGCGATACTTTTAATTAATTTAACGATCATAATAATTGTCCTTTTGGTTATTTCGTTAGTTAAATTTATTGGGCTAATTTTATTGCGCTAGATTATTAGCGCTAATGACAATAGTATAAGCTTTAAAATTAACATAAGTTGTAAACCAATTGTGCAAATCAGACCGTAAATGTAATCAAAGTTTTCAATACATGGTATTCAGCAATTTTATTTACATTTTATTAAGTGTTGCTATACCTAATAAACCTAGACCATGTCCCATCGTCTCACTGCATAACGCGCAAATGGCTAAACGCGAGGCTTTTTGCTCAGCACTGACGTCTTCTTTGAGGATTGGACACGCTTCATAAAACTTCATATACAAACTCGCCACTTCATATAAATAGGTACATAACACATGCGGAGCGGCATCATCAATTAACTGTTCTAAGGTATCTTGATATTGTAATAATTTGGTGACTAGGGATTTCTCTTGACTTGCCTGAATATCAATTACCGCATCACATGCGCTCATATCGACGTTAGTTTTGGCAAAAATACTCTGAATCCGTGTAAAAGCGTATTGCAAATATGGCGCGGTATTTCCCTCAAAACTGAGCATCGCATCCCAATCAAAAATGTAATCGGTGGTGCGATTTTTACTTAAATCGGCATATTTTACTGCGCCAATACCGATTTTATCAGCCATATCTGCCAGTGTTTCCGCAGAAAAATCATTATCACGAGTTGCAAGCAATGCACCCGCTCTTTCTACCGCTTCATCAAGCAAATCAATTAACTTAACTGTGCCGCCGGTACGCGTTTTAAATGGCTTGCCGTCTTTGCCTAACATCATCCCAAATGGACAATGTTGATATTGATCGTCTGCAGCTAAGAAACCCGCTTTACGCGCAACGATTTCTGTTTGTTTAAAATGCAGCGCTTGACGTGCGTCAGTAAAGATCAATGTACGTGAAGCGTTTAACTGATTTTTACGATAGCGAATAGCCGCTAAATCGGTCGTGGCATACAAATACCCACCACCTGATTTTTGTACAATATAGACAGCAGGTTTACCATTTTTATCCGCTAGCTCTTCAAGGAAAGCGACTTGTGCACCGGCATCTTCGACCACCACACCTTGAGCTTGTAACTCACTCACCACATTCGCTAAATCATGATTGTACGCAGACTCGCCCATGACATCATCACGCGTCAGAGTCACACTGAGCTTATGATAGACCTCCTCAGAGTGGGCTATCGACACGTCAATAAAGTTTTGCCACAACGCTAAGCATTGTGCATCACCGCCTTGTAACTTCACTACATACTCACGAGCACGATCAGCAAAGCCCTCTTCATTATCAAAACGTACTTTGGCAGCACGATAAAAATCTTCTAGATCGGATAATGCTGTTTCTGCCACTTCATTGGCTTGTAATTTATCATTTAAGTGCGCGAGCAACATACCAAACTGTGTGCCCCAATCGCCCATATGGTTTTGACGCAAGACCTTATGCCCCATAAACTCTAAGGCTTTGGCGACGGCATCTCCGATGATCGTCGAACGTAAATGGCCGACATGCATTTCTTTGGCTAGATTTGGTGCAGAGTAATCGACAACAATCGTTTGTTCCGGCTGAGCAGCAATACCAATGCGTAAATCATGCAAGGTGGTATTAGCCTGTTGTGCTAACCAATCAGGTGATAAATGAATATTAATAAAACCCGGCCCAGCAATGTCGCATTTATCCGCTATATCACTTAGTTCGACCGCATCTAAGATTTGTTGTGCAACTTCACGCGGAGGGCATCGTTTGATCTTAGCCAAGCCCATCGCACCGTTAAATTGGTATTCACCAAACTCAGGACGGGTACTTTTACTCACTGGAACGGGCGCATCAGAGGCATCTAATGACGCTAGCGCAGCCTTGAAACGGGAAACTAAAATGGCTTGGATATTCATAAATACTCTTGATAAAATTATTCGTGTGTTACTAGTGTTGTGACTCGCATTTGCACCTTAACTCGCTTACTGTTCACGTGTCGCCGTAAACGTAATGTCGGGATAACGCTCTACCGCTAACGATAAATTCACCATCGTCGGTGCGATGTACGTTAAGTTATCACCACCATCGAGTGCAAGATTGACTTGTGCTTTACGTCTAAATTCGTCCACTTTACGTTCGTCACCGTAGACCCACCGAGCTGTGGCTACAGACACATGTTCATAAATCGCATCGACTTTGTATTCGCTTTTTAAACGGGCTACGACAACGTCAAATTGCAAAACACCAACCGCTCCAACAATCAAATCATTGTTCATTAATGGTCTAAAGACCTGCACAGCACCTTCTTCAGATAATTGAATCAGACCTTTTTGCAGCTGCTTCATTTTGAGTGGATCTTTTAGACGAATACGCTTAAATAACTCCGGAGCAAAATTAGGAATACCTGAGAAACGAATATCTTCACCTGCGGTAAAGGTATCACCAATACGAATCGAACCGTGATTATGCAAACCAATAATATCACCCGCATAAGCTTCCTCGAGTAATGAACGGTCGCCGGCTAAAAAGGTCAAGGCATCCGATACGCGAACGTCTTTACCTATTCGGGTATGGCGCATTTTCATGCCTTTTTCGTATTTGCCTGAAACGATGCGACAAAACGCAATACGGTCACGGTGCTTAGGGTCCATATTGGCTTGAATTTTAAAAATAAAACCGGAGAATTTTTCTTCTTCTGCGCTGATTTCACGCACCTCGGTCTCTCTAGACTGAGGTTTTGGTGCCCACTCGACTAACCCATCAAGCATGTGGTCGACACCAAAATTACCTAACGCTGTACCAAAATACACAGGCGTCAATTCACCTGCCATAAACATTTCTTCATCAAACGTATTGGAAGCGCCTTGCACTAATTCGAGTTCTTCGCGCAATTGATTAGCCAAATCAGACGTCACTGCGGCATCTAAATCAGGGTTATTTAAGCCTTTGATAATGCGTACGTCTTGGATCGTATGCCCTTGACCGGTTTGGTATAAGAAGGTTTCATCACGTTCTATGTGATACACACCTTTAAATATTTTACCGGAACCAATTGGCCAAGTGATTGGTGCGCACATGATGTTTAATTCCGCTTCCACTTCATCGAGTAATTCCAACGGATCACGGATATCACGGTCACATTTATTCATAAAAGTAATAATTGGCGTATCACGTAAACGCGTCACTTCCATTAATTTACGGGTGCGATCTTCGACCCCTTTAGCCGCATCAATCACCATTAAGCATGAATCAACAGCGGTCAGAGTACGATAGGTATCTTCAGAAAAATCTTCGTGTCCAGGAGTATCAAGTAAGTTGACTAGTTTTTGACCATATGGAAACTGCATCACTGACGTCGAGACCGAAATCCCTCGCTCTTTCTCCATGTCCATCCAATCTGATTTGGCATGTTGACCAGATTTTTTGCCCTTTACGGTACCAGCTTTTTGTAACGCATTACCAAATAACAAGACTTTTTCAGTGATGGTTGTCTTACCCGCATCAGGATGCGAGATGATAGCGAAAGTTCTTCGCTTATTGATTTCATTAAGAAAATCGGCGTTTGCCATGTATCTAAATTCCTGTTTTGTACAATTATTTATACAAAAAAAAGTTAACTCTGAGCTTTGATGTTTCAGCCAATAAACAGCAGAGCAGATTGCTGCGGCCTTTAGCCAACAAAATCGCTTACCAAAGCATTGAAAATTTGTGCGCAAGTATAGCAAAATAATGAAGCACTATAAATCAAACACTCAGTACTTCTTTAAGTTTTTCTAACGCCAGCTTATGTTTGTCATCTGGCATTTTTGCCAGATTAATCTGTTTCCATTTAATGGCCGGAAGCTCACTAACAGCATCAAGCTCAAGTAAAGCCCAATCCGGCTTACGGTTTTTAAACGACAGTAAAAAGCCTTTCTCACTATTGGTCAGCCCTAGGTGAATAAGCTCTACCAAACGCTCTCTCACGGCCACTAGCTCTTCAACCGGTACGTCCGTCTCGGCCATGTTCGCAAATTCACCTGCATAGATGGCCGATATATCTTTAAATTGCGGCCTAAGCAATTCGGCCATTGGCCGATTGTGACTTGAGAGATAGATAATTAATGCTTTTCGTATCTCATCCGTCAGGCCTTCATTTTCCAAGAGCCACTTCACATCAAACAAGTCTCTTGGGTGTTGCCTATCCAGTGCGGCGCATATTTTGCCCGCATAAAGATCTGCCAAGGCCACCACGGGCACTTCTGCATAACCAAATTCATCTTCTACAGCAGCGCATACTTCCATCATTTGCGGCTCGTAAACCGTGCCACGTAGCACGGGTGATAACTCCACTTTAATCTGCACGCCATTTCGGCCAACGATTAGTCTCAGCGCATCGCGCTTTGATTTATAGGCTTCTGTAAGCTCTACATTTTTAAACGCGGCTTTTAAATCTGCACTAATGGCATCTAATGCTTCGCTGATTTCCTGCAATGCTGCATCACGGCCTTTCATCGGCAAATAAACCAGATCAATATCAACCGACAAGCGCGGAAATTCTCTGACAAAGAGATTGATCGCTGTACCACCTTTAAGCGCGAAGCATTCTTGCTTAGCGACAAAGGGCAAAACCTGCATCAGTAGTTGCACTTGCTTGTAATAAATACTGTTTCTATCCATTGCTAGCTTTCACTTTCCTTCGCCATATGTGATGGCACAGTGATTAAATAATCCGTATCTAATTTACCGCCTTTAGCCACAACACGCTTGCCTGAGCCTAGATCGTAATCATCTACATTTAGCTTATTAAACCAAGGATAAGTTTGGCGCTTTGCCAGCCAGAAAAACAAGCGTTTTACCTTCACGCTTTTACAGGCTTTTAAAAGCGTATCGAGCTTTCTGGGTGATAAATTCACTAAGCCTTGCATTAGCTCATCAGCATGCTCAAAGCTAACGGCATCTGGCAAATTTACCAGTAATTCCAATAGCGCTTTTTCAGGGCATGAAAAATACACTGGGGGCAGTTCTGCCTCCCACTCATGTTGCCTGATAAACGTTTTGTCTTTTAACAGCCATTCAGGCCATAAGGTATTGGTACTATGCCCATCACATTCAACAGGTAACGACAAACGCCCCAACCATGATGGCAGCTTGCCTTGTGCATATAAATGAATATGCGGTGTACTGCCTAACGACAGATACTGCGACAATCCCGATAATGACAATGCTGATAATCCACCGACGATAACTGAAGGCAGGTTATCCGAGTTGTTCATATCCATACGCTGCATAGAGGCAACCACCCCTTCCCAGCTCAGTGAGCGGGAATACTGGCTATACACGCCAGTAGCCAGTAATAACAAGGTTTCTGTTTTTACGGCATTATCGATGGCATGTGCGCTCAGGCCTTGTTCAGCCAGCCACTTTTTAGTCGCCAGCATACCATAGGGTAGAAGCGCTTTAAGGGACTGTTTATAAGCCCCTTTTGCTACATCATCATGTGAAGTAGTGTTGTTACCCAAGCGTAAAACCCTTTTTAGTTTACCATTAGCTTTATTTGCGGCGCTTAACGCCGTAAAAAACAATATGTTTAAACTAACATAATCAAACATGGTTTACCACTATTACGTTTCACGGCGGTAAGCGCCGCGAAACACATAAATCATAAACCTATACTTACAGATAAGTGTGTAATACGTGGCTAAAAATCAATTCACCATCTATACTGAATTTCTCTTTTCGCTTATGAGCACATTTATGAAACATAAGTTGTTGTTTTGGCAGTTATTCGTCCCTACTTGTTTAATACTTGGATTACTGATACTCGTCTTGCACGCAGAGATCTCTGAAAGTGAACAGACTGCTCAACAACAAAAAATAAACCAAGTTACCTATCAGGTTAATTTGTTAAAAAATGAAATAGAAAGTGAGCTTCTCAGTGTCGAGAGGGATTTGGTGCGCTTGCGCAATGAACAAGCTTTTATTCTCTTTGCCAAACTTCCTACTCAACCATCCAAAAAAACCGTTGAAAATTCATGGATGAATATGCTCAACACACATCCTAATTTTCAGCAAATTCGTTATATCGATGCCTCTGGCACTGAACAAGTTAGAGTAGAACGTCAGCTTACTAGTAACAAGGTTGTAGCAACTAACGAATTCCAAAATAAACTGGACCGTCCGTATGTGCAAAACGGCTTAGCGCTAGATAATAATGAAATATTAGTCTCTGATTTCGATCTTAATCAAGAGTTTGGTGAGATTGAGCGCCCTATTCGTCCTACTATCCGATTTATTGTCAAATTTGGTGATGAAACCCAAAACCAAGGGATACTCGTTATCAATTACTTATGTGTTGGCTTGTTTTCTAACCTAGATTCGTTAATTGATACTCAATTAAATTTAATTAATCAAGAAGGGTATTACCTGCATAGTAATGACATAACCAAAAACTGGGGTTGGCTACTCGCTAATGAAAATGCGACGCTAAGATTACAAGCTCCACGATTATGGTTTAAAATAAATCGTGTCACTGAATTTAATGTACAAAATGATGGCGTCGACTTGTTTGGTAAGATCCTATTAACGCCTGCGGGAGTGAATTCGCGTTATCCTGAGTTATTTTATACGTACCCGCTAAACGCAAATGGAGCAACGGGTCTCGCGTTAATAGAAAACACTTACTTATGGATCATTTTGTCCTGTGCGGCACTATTTATAGGCATGATGGTATGGGTATTTTATACGCTGGTTGATTTAGGCAAACAACGAGAACGCGCAGAACAAGCCAACTATAAAGCGCAAATAGCCGTTTCGGTTAAGTCCAAGTTTTTAGCCAATATGAGCCATGAGATCAGGACGCCATTAAATGGCATTATGGGTTTTTTCCAACTATTAGCCCTAGAGCCATTAAATAAAAAACAACTCGGATTTGCTGAAAGCGGCTTAAAATCGACACATTTATTATCCCAAGTCCTCAATGATATTTTAGACTTCAGTAAACTAGAAGCGAACAAACTCACCTTACAGCACTCCCCTTTTTCATTAGAAGCCATGATTACTGATGTGGGTGTTTTGATGTCTGGGTCTCTTAAAAATAAACGGCTAGAGCTCTGGTTAGATATTCAGCCTAATCTAAATCTAGAGGTAATCGGTGACGAAATTAGGCTGCGACAAATATTAGTAAACCTAACCAGTAATGCCATCAAGTTTACTGAAGAAGGCTTTGTTAAAATCAAAGTCACCCAGCAAGCACAGACCGATACCCACATTACCTTAAAATTTGAAGTCAGTGACTCTGGAATTGGGATTAATGAAGAGCAGTTATCACGCATATTTAATAGTTTTGAACAAGCCAGCATGGAAGTAAATAAAAAATACGGCGGCACAGGTTTAGGGCTAAATATCACAGAAAATTTATTGACTTTAATGGGCAGTAAACTACAAGTAAAATCTAAGCCAATGGTCGGTTCGACATTTTATTTTGAGCTTGTATTAGAAAAAGTCGTGTCAGATGTACCTCTTGTTTCAAACCAAGTTAGCCAAGAATTGTATCAACGACTGATGCAGCAATTACACGTGTTACTATATTCAAATAATACGATTGGAAAAAATATACTAGAAAGGATTTGCGAGAACTTTGGCTGGGCTTCGGTGCATGCAGCGTCATTGGATAATGTTTTAACCATATTGTCTGAACCGCAACATAGTGATGCGCCCCGCATTGATGTGGTGGTCGTGGATAAGCCCAAGGTAGATGCAACTACATGGACGGAATTAGAACAAATTAAAGCCTGTATTGATAGAAGCGAGGCGCCATTGATTTATTTATTAATCACGCTTTCTTCTGATCTCGACCAAAATTTTGAAAAAATGCAATTAAATCTCATTGATGGGCATTTTATCAAACCGCTCACTCCTTCAATATTTTTCGAAGAAATCGCAGCTAAATTATTACATCAACAAGGTCAACCTGCAGTTAATGAACCCGAATACTCGATAAAAGATTTAGAAGGCTATGAGGTTTTATTGGTAGAAGATAACATTATTAATCAAGAAGTTGTATCCAACATGCTCATGAATCTGCACGCACACACAACCATAGCGGAAAATGGCAAAATGGCGTTAGATATTTTACTTGCGCACCCGAAACGGTTTGACTTAATTTTAATGGATATGCAAATGCCAGTAATGGACGGGGTCACGGCTACCACACATATTCGTCAAGAATTAGAACTTACCGATATTCCGATTATTGCGATGACGGCTAATGCGATGCAATCAGATAAACAAATGTGTTTTGATGCTGGCATGAATGACCATTTATCAAAACCGTTTGATCAAAAAATGCTTATTGATAAAATCATGCATAACGTTGCCAACGCAAAATAAGTGCATCTTCATGAGTTGCCAGGCTCGTCGGATCGGTAGTCAGCTCATTAGTGCTTGCAAGATTTTGAGGTATGATTGGATAATAGTTTTTGCGCACATCAATCTGTTTAAAACCACTATCTATGTATAAATGAATAGCACGCTGATTAGAAGCACGCACTTCCAAAAAAATATCATCAACGTGTAATAACTTCGCTTGTTTGACTAATTCGTTGATTAACTCACGACCGTATCCACGCCCTTGAAAACGCGGAGCAACCGCAATTTCTTCTAAATTCCATTCAGTGAAACTCGTAGTCCTGAGTACTTGGATAATATAAAAACCAATACATTGTTGGTCTAGTATTAGCTGCATTGCTAGATTTGGCGGGCTAAGTGATTGTGTAAACGTATCAATCGACCACGTATCGGGTTGCGTTTGTTGCATAATGGCATAAGCGGATTGCCAATGCTCAATTGTTAATTGACTAATGGTTGTCATGCTTACTCTCGAGATGACACGTTATGAGTAACTTATGATTGTACGTGAACAGCATAATGTTCACACAGAGCGCGATAAACGCTCGGTTTTACCTCACCACTCATCGGATAAGGGAGAGTAATTTGAGTGGGTGTCACTCGCAATTGCTCACCAAATACAACTTGATCAAGCGTGAGAGATTGATTAACAGCAAGAGATAAATCAGAGAGTAATTGTGCCGACACCTTAGGGTATTCAACTTGAGTTTTAACTTGATTTTCAACCTGAGCGTCAGGCTGAGCATTCGATGTGCTAATATATCGAGGTATAGATAATGCTTGAAGTATCGCTTGTTGATATGGCTGCATTGAATTGCTCTGTTGGTCGGTTGGGGGGTGAGTATATCAAACCCACCCCACAAATCGAACTTAATTCAACGCGATAATTTCCCACTCGCCAACATTGACAGCGATCACCTTGACCTTGGTTTGCGCACGGATAACAGTCGGGCTGATGAGTTTCCAATCAATACCTGAATATTTATATTTGACCACACTGTTAGGTTCAACATCTTGTGCTAACACAAATGTAAAACCCACTAAATCAGATGTTACGGGTTTATCTTCTTGAATATTTTGCAGACCCTTAAACGGTTTCCATAACACCAGCGCTAAGATCGCAGTTAACACCGCAATGATTAACAATGCATTGAGCAAATCATCACTGATCACGCCAATATACATAGTCACACTCGTGATAATCGTTGCAGCCCCAATCATGAACAAAATGATAGTCGAAAAGCTCAACACGGTGACTTCGACAATTAAAATAATCAAGCCAATGATAAACAGGGTTTCCGCTAAATTTTGTTCAAACCAACTCATAGTTTTGCTCCCTTATTCAAGCTATTTATAATGGTTGTCGCTTGCGCGACTATGCTTGTCGCATCGGTTGCGCCATCGGGCAATAATATGACGGAGGATTCTTTGGCTATCGCGTGTTTAGCCTCAATCGCTTTAGTCGCTAGATCCAATTGAATCGCTTTTTGACCGGCTTCCGTTTTTGCTTGCTGACCAATGGTGGCAAGTGCTTCAGCTTGGGCATTGGCAACGGCTACAATTGCTTTGGCTTCCCCTTCTGCACGGAGAATTTGCTCAGCACGATCCGCTTCCGCAGCTAATACTTGAGATTGTTTTTCACCCTCAGCACGGTTAATTGCCGCTTGACGATCGCCTTCAGATTCTAGGATCTGAGCTCGCTTGACACGTTCCGCTTTCATCTGCGCTTCCATTGCTTCCATAACAGAGGCAGGTGGCGTTATATCTTTAATTTCATAACGTAAAACTTGGATCCCCCAAGGGCCTGATGCTTCATTAATGGCTGAGACGATATTTGCGTTAAGCATGTCTCGTTCCTCAAAGGTTTTATCCAACTCCATCTTACCTAATTCTGAACGCATGGTGGTTTGGGCTAACTGAGTAACAGCAAACACATAATCATCGACACCGTAGGTGGCCTTTTTCGGATCTAATACACGAAAATACAACACACCATCGACATGTAAACTGATGTTGTCTTTAGTAATCGCCGATTGCTCTGGCACATCCACCGCTTGTTCTTTAAGACTGCGGTCAGCAGCAACCTGATCAATAAATGGAATTAAGAAGTTTAATCCCGCCTCTCGAGTTGATTGAAACTTACCAAATCGCTCAACGACGTAAGCGCGATTTTGCGGTACAAATTTAATCGAAAATTTAAGTACAACAATGACAAATATGACTAAAAATACTGGAATACTAAAAAAGGTATTAATTAAAACAGCGGGACCCATGCGTTATGCTCCTAGCAAAAGTTAATCTCAATATAAAGTATATGAATAAGAATGCCTAGTGCAATAACACAATTGTAAGTAGGTGTTGCCGTTGCGCTAGATCAACGTGCGACGACATGGTTACTCAGCTCACCCTAAGGTCTTATTCATCGTATCAGCCGAATGCTTTACAGTGAGTTTATATCTATTTAACAAAATGCATGGAAAATTTACATATGAGCTACCAATCAGAATATACCAAATCGATTAATTCTCCGGCCGAGTTTTGGGGTGAAAAAGCACAGGCATTGCCTTGGTTTGTGCCTCCTAAGAGTATTTTGAGTAAAGATGAAAACAACATGGATCGTTGGTTTGCTGATGGCATGATGAATACCAGCTTTATGGCGATTGATCATCATGTGCAATCGGGGCGTGGCGATCAAGCTGCAATCATTTATGATTCACCGGTTACAAATACCAAAAGCACCCTCACCTACAATGAATTACTGACTCAAGTATCAGCATTTGCAGGTGCGTTGCGTGACAAAGGCGTAGGCAAAGGCGATCGTGTCATTATCTATATGCCGATGATCCCTGAAGCAGCCGTTGCCATGTTAGCTGTTGCGCGTTTGGGTGCGATACATTCAGTGGTCTTTGGTGGATTTGCGCCACATGAACTTGCTATCCGAATTGATGATGCGACGCCGAAAGTCATCGTCACCGCTTCTTGTGGTGTAGAAATTAGTAAAGTCATCGCCTATAAGCCGCTCGTCGATGAAGCCATTGAGCTTGCTCAGCACACGCCTGACAGTTTGATTATGTTTCAGCGTGATACCCTCACCGCAGAATTAACCAATCCAATTGATTGCGATTGGGCTGACGTCATCAGTACAGCGGTCCCTGCCGAACCGGTTCCGGTAAACGGTACTGACCCTCTTTATATTTTATATACTTCAGGTACAACCGGCGCGCCCAAAGGTGTCGTCCGAGATAATGGTGGTCATGCCGTCGCGTTACATTATTCGATGTCTTCGATTTATGATAACCAACCTGGTGATGTATTTTGGGCAGCATCAGATGTTGGTTGGGTAGTCGGCCATTCTTATATTGTCTATGCCCCATTATTGGCGGGTTGCACCACGATTATGTATGAGGGGAAACCCGTTAGAACACCAGATGCTGGTGGTTTTTGGCGTATGGTTCAAGAATACAAAGTGAAAACATTATTTGCAGCACCGACAGCATTTCGTGCAATCAAAAAAGAAGATCCTGAAGGTGCGTTAATTCATGATTACGACTTATCTTCATTACAAAATATTTTTATGGCAGGCGAACGTCTCGATCCTCCCACCTACGACTGGACAGTTGAAAAAACCGGAAAACCCGTGATCGATCATTGGTGGCAAACCGAAACCGGCTGGGCGATTTGTGGCAATATGTTGGGTATCGAAAAAATGCCAATTAAAGCCGGCTCGGCAACCTTACCGATCAGCGGTTTTAATGTCTGTATTTTGGATGATAACGGCGAAGAATTACCCGCAGGAAAACAAGGTGCCATTGCAATCAAAGCACCGCTACCGCCAAGCTGTTTACCCTCCATATGGGGTAATTTCGAACGCTTTGAAAGTGCGTATTTAACTGAATTTCCTGGTTACTATAGTACCGGTGATGGTGGGTATATTGATGCGCAAGGCTATGTCTTTATTATGGGACGCACCGATGATGTCATTAATATTGCAGGGCATCGTTTATCAACAGGTGAAATGGAAGAAGTCGTTGCACAACACCCTGCCGTTGCCGAATGTGCAGTCATTGGCGTGAAAGACAGCTTAAAAGGTCAGCTGCCTGTTGGCATGGTCATTTTAAAAGACGGTCAAGATATCAATGATGAAGCGCTGCATGCTGATATCAAAAAAGCATTAGTTAAAAACATTGGCCCAATAGCCTGTTTTAAAGACACCTTAATCGTTCCGCGTTTACCCAAAACACGTTCAGGTAAAATCTTACGTAAAATTTTACGTGCTATGGCTGATGGACAGACCTACACAACGCCATCAACGATTGACGACCCAGCTTGTCTTGACGAAATGAAAGGGTTGATGCAATCTAGAAAGTGGATAGACTAATTTGCACCAGATAAATAATAAAAATAACAAATAAGAAAAGGACGAAATATGTTTCAAGCATTACAACTGACAGACAAAGATACGATTGCGTTAACGCAATTAAACGAAACTGATTTACCCGAAGGTGACGTGACGATTGCGGTCAGTTATTCGACGATTAATTATAAAGATGCATTGGCAGTGACTGGCAGTGCTCCCATTGCAAAATCATACCCTATGGTACCAGGCATTGATTTTAGTGGTGTTGTTACTCAATCAGATGATCCTACGTATGCGGTTGGTGACAAAGTCGTGCTCAATGGTTGGGGAGTGGGAGAAAAACACTGGGGCGGGTTTGCCCAACAAGCTCGCGTTAAAGGCAAATGGTTAATCAAACTGCCTCAAGGGCTTAGTGAAGCCGATGCCATGCGCATTGGCACCGCTGGTTATACAGCCATGTTATGCTGTAATGCGCTTCGTAGTCATGGTGTAACGCCTGACTCAGGTCCTATAATCGTATCTGGGGCCACCGGCGGCGTAGGCAGCATTGCTGTTTATATTTTAGCCCAACGAGGCTATGACGTGCATGCGTTGTCAGGCAAACCAGAGCAAACTGAATATTTAATGAAACTCGGTGCCAAAGCAGTCATTGACCGCAAAGAGTATGCTGAAAAAGCGCGAGCACTTGGTCAACAACTGTGGGCTGGGGCTGTCGATGTAGCAGGCTCTCATACGTTAGCGAATATCATCGCAAACACCCAATATGCAGGTGTTGTTACTGCTTGTGGTCTAGCGCAAGGGATGGATTTACCTTCGTCTGTTGCACCATTTATACTGCGTGGCGTGTCGCTTGTGGGTGTGGACAGCGTGTACTGCCCAGTTGCTAAACGTCAGGCCGCATGGAATGACTTAGCCGCAGAGATGGATATCGCAAAATTATCTGATATCGCCCATACCATCGGGCTTGATGGGGTTGAAGCGGCCTCTAAAGCATTAATGGCAGGTACCGTTACTGGCCGTTACTTGGTTGATGTACAAAAATAAACAGTAATATTTACTTGAGTTATTACTTGTTGCTCCTAAAATAGACATGTCAATAATGTTTATCATGGAGCAGTAAGTAATGGACTCAATATCCTCGTCATCGCATCCCACCCGATCCGCACAACCTACTAACGCTTGTCAGACTATCATCGCCAATTCAGGAGTGAAGTTTGGTACTAGTGGCGCACGGGGATTAGTGACGGACTTCACCTTTGAGGTTTGTTATGCCTTTGCTCTAGCATTTTTAACCAGTATTCAATCTCGATTTACGTTTACGACTGTTGCCTTTGCCATCGATAATCGTCCAAGTAGCCCTGCAATGGCAACGGCGTGCATTCAAGCCGCACATGACTTAGGTTTAGCCACTGAATATTATGGTGTTTGCCCGACCCCTGCATTAGCGTTTGTCGCGATGCAAGATCAACAACCTTGTATTATGATCACCGGCTCGCATATTCCGTTTGACCGCAATGGCTTAAAGTTTTATCGACCCGATGGTGAAATTACTAAAATCGACGAACAAGGTATTTTACACTCCCAAGCACACATGCCAGCTACCCTGACTATTGCGCCATTACCGGATGTTAATCCAAACGGAGCAACACGTTATGTTAAACGTGTGACGGATGTATTTTCTCCGGAGCTTTTAAAGGGTAAAAAGATTGGTATCTTTGAGCACTCCAGTGCGGGACGTGATATCTATCAAGGACTCTTTGAAGCCTTAGGCGCTGAAGTGGTTGCGCTTGAACGCACCGATACTTTTGTGCCTATTGATACTGAAGCAGTCGGTGACGAAGACAAGCAAAAAGCCCTCGCATGGTCTGCAGAATATGGCTTTGATATGATTTATTCCACTGATGGTGATGGGGATCGCCCATTGTTGTCAGATGAGCATGGACATTGGTTACGTGGCGATATTGTCGGATTGTTAACGGCGCAAGCGTTAGGCATTCAAGCCTTAGCCGTCCCCGTCAGTTGTAATACTGCCATCGAGGCATCCGGCTATTTTACTGCCGTAAGTCGTACGCAAATAGGCTCGCCTTATGTTATCGCTGCCTTTCCAGCATTACGTGAGCACTATCATGCAATTGCCGGTTTTGAGGCCAATGGCGGATTTTTATTGGGGTCGGATGTCACACTCAATGATACCGTGATCCATGCGCTGCCTACCCGTGATGCTCTTTTACCCGCCATCATGCTGTTAAGTTTGAGTATTGAAAAACGATGTAGCATTAGTGCCTTAGTCGCTAATTTACCGCAACGTTTTACCGAAAGCGATCGGATCCAACATTTTGCAACACAAGACAGTCAAGTTTTACTCGCACGGCTGACAATTGACCCGACCCCGTTACTCACAGCCATGGCGCTGAATGAGTCAGTCACTGCGCACAACACTATTGACGGATTACGTTTGACATTAAGTAATGGCGACATAGTACATCTTCGTCCAAGTGGCAATGCTCCGGAGCTTCGTTGTTATGCAGAAAGTAATGATAGCCAAAGCGCAAGACAATTAGTGACTTCAGCATTAGCATGTATACCCAATATGGCGCATTTGTGACAGTCTTTGTCGGTTTTCTAATAGCAATTGACCACCATAACATCACAAATTCCTTTATTATAGTGGTGTTAAATTAGTTGGAGAACGACATGAAAACAACACAAACAGAACCTTTCGCTGCCGTATTAAGTTTATCGGTATTAGCTGTACTTTTGATTTTATATTTTTCATAAGCACTACTCCCGATCGCGGTATCCTATGATATGATATTGGGAAATAATTAATCTTAAAACGATTACGTTTCCCAATATATGTATACAATTAATTCAATCAATCTCAAAAACACCGTTTCCGAGGTCGAGTGGCAAACTCGAGTCGAATTAGCGGCCGCCTATCGCCTGATGGTTATTCATGGGTGGGATGATTTAATCCACACCCACATTTCCGCGCGAATTCCTGGTACCGAGCACTTATTAATTAACGCATTTGGTTTATGCTTTGAAGAGGTGACTGCTTCGAATTTAGTCAAAATCGATATCGATGGCAATGTCGTCGATCCCGACTGTCCGTTTACCATTAATCCTGCAGGTTTCACCATTCATAGTGCGGTACATATCGCCCGCCATGCTGATCAATGTGCGTTCCATGTCCATCATGCCGATGCGATTGCTGTGGCTAGTTTACAATATGGATTACAGCCCTATTCTCAATATTCAGCGTTCGCGCTGGCTTCAATGGCCTATCATGATTACGAAGGCTTAGCCGTAGAGCCGGATGAAATACAACGTTTACAAGAAGATCTCGGTACCGCTAACTTTATGTTGTTGCGCAACCATGGTGCATTAACGATGGGCTTAACCATTGGCGATGCGTTCATGCACATGTACGATTTACTCAAAGCCTGTGAGATCCAAGTTAAAATCGACGCTAGCCGCGACGATCCTATTTTTGTAAAACAACGCATTATTGATGGTATTAAAGCACAAGCTGCTGTGGTGCATACCGGTCAAACCGGCGGACAAAAAACATGGCCTGCCATGATGCGACGTGTCAAACGCATGCATCCTGACTTTGACCAATAAACCGTATTCTTTTATGTAATAAGCGAGACTGTAATGAAAGTTACCCATGTAGAAATTTTTGATATCCACTGTCCTGAGCGTCCACCTTGGAACCCTATTTTTATCCGTGTGCATACCGACGAAGGTATTCATGGTGTGGGTGAAGCTGGCCTCGCCTATGATTGGGGCCACAGTGCCGCAGCGGCGATGATCAAAGAGATTGTCGAAGCAGTATTAATCGGTCATGACCCGTTCAAAACCGAACAATTATGGACGCGGATGTTTCGTGAAAGCTTTTGGGGATTAGGTGGCGGTCCAGTACTGTATGCCGCAATGAGCGCTATCGACACTGCATTGTGGGATATCAAAGGTAAAGCATTAAATGTGCCGGTGTACCAACTACTCGGTGGTAAAACCAATGATAACTTACGTACTTATGCCAGTCAGTTACAGTTTGACTGGGATGATGAATGCACTAAATTAGTCGAGCCTGCACAGTATGCAGAAGCTGCATTAAAAGCCGTTGCGCAAGGCTATGATGCGGTTAAAGTCGATCCGATTGTCTATGATGAGCATGGTGTATCAAGCTTTGACCGTACCAATCTGTTCACGCCTAAGCAGATGCGTTTATTTGGTGATCGTCTGCGAGCTATTCGTGATGCCGTCGGCACTGATGTGGATATTATTTTTGAAGCGCATTCATTAATGGGTTGTGCGAGTGCTATTCAAATGGGCAGTGTGATTGAAGAGGTGGGCTGTATGATGTTTGAAGAGCCGGTCAATTACCTAAACTCTGCGGTACATAAAAAAGTTGCAGAAAACGTGAAGGTCCCAATTGCGGGTGGAGAGCGTTTATATCATCGTTGGGATGTCCGTCCGTATTTTGAAGATCAAAGTATTGATGTATTACAACCTGATGTGGGTCTATGTGGTGGGTTTACTGAAGCGAAGAAAGTGTGTGATTACGCAGATGTTTACGATATTCGCATTCAAGCACACGTCTGTGGTGGTCCGGTCGCAACCGCGGCAGCTTTACAACTAGAAGCAGCCATTCCCAATTTCTTGATCCATGAACATCACACCTACGCGATCAAGTCGTGGAACCGTGAATTGTGTATACAAGATTATCAACCTGTAAATGGCAAATTTGTCGTACCCGATTTACCCGGCATTGGCATTGAGCTAAATGATGACATCGTGAAACGATCGCCTCACGTTATCGTAAAATAAGTCTCCAGCGCGTTTTGTGAAAGCAATGCGCGCTGTGTTTTTTGGCTTAACGTTAACGCTTCTAATGCTTGAAGCATCCGCTCCCAATACCTCTGATAACTACAACTAAATAGTGTGAGTGGAAAATTACTCGCCAACATGATCCGTTCTTCCCCCCATACCGCTAATAACATTTTCAGCGTGTATGAGACGAGATCTTCACTGTAATTGCGCTGTGCCATTTCCCAACCAGAGGCTTTTACTTTGAGATTGGGGATCAACGCTAGACGTTTAATATTATGTAACCATTGAGTACGTGTTGCGTCACTCATTGCCCCCAATCCAACATGGTTTATCACCCAAGTATGGGCCAAAGGTTGAGTCATGATGTCTAACGGGGAATTGGTAGCAAACAACCCACAAATACACTCCACAACAACGTTATCTGTTACGTCAAATTGAGCTTCAAATAAAATACCTTGGTCACTAAGGTAAGTCAGGTTCTTAAGTACCTGGGGTGAGGTCAACAAACTCAACGCATGCTCATCTAAAATATGCCTAACCCCGACCAAAGAAGCACATGAAGTTAACTTAGTAATCTGCTGGATAAAAGCGTCAGAAGATAACGTTAAATCACAACAAGCAATCGCATTGAAAGGAAGTGTTGGCTGTGTCGGTGGTGGTTGTTCCAAATAATCAAGCTCAAGCCACGGTTGTTGATTATCAAAACCCGCTTCAATATGTACGTATCTTGAGAGAGTAAATGGTGCAGATAACCTTAAGTTTTGTACGGTGAAACTATGTTGGATCAGGTGTTTATCAGGCCAAAAAGGCGGATTACCTGACTGTAACCAGCTATATTGTCCGTGTTCTAATGCAAACAAATGCACATGTGGATCGATAATTTCAATCAGCCTAGATGGCGGTTCGGGGATCATTGTGCTGCGTATCCACCATCCATCACCTGTAAAGAGCCGGTCACAAAACTGGCTTCGTCAGAAGCTAAAAATAACGCATACGCAGCGACTTCTTCAGGAAGACCTATGCGTCCTAATGGCTGACATTGTGCCTCGTGTGCATGGACATCCTTAGCATTGGCTCCTGAACGTGCAACATAATTCGCAATCGCTTGTTGATACAAAGGCGTATCAATAGTGCCTGGACATAATGCATTGGCACGTATATTAAATGCCGCATAATCTAAGGCCGTTGTTTTGGCGATAGAAGCAAGTGCATGCTTCGTTAAATTATACGCAAATGAATTTGTTTTACCTACGATAGCTTGCTCAGAAGCTATCATAATAATACTGCCTGAGTGAGCTGTTTTCATACTGGATAAACTTGCTTGAATTGCGTGAAATGCGCCTTTAACATTCAAGGAAAACATAGCATCTAACGTAGCTTCGTCTGTGTGTTCAATATTTGCTGACAGATGTTTACCTGCATTACAAATTAAAGTCGAAATAGTATGTTGTTCGGCGATATTGGCAATCGCATGATGCACCGCTTGGGAGTCAGTCACATCCACTTGAATAAAGTGACCCACGTTGGATGATTGGATATCAAGGTTAAACACAAGGTAACCGGCATCAATAAACCGCTGACAAATGGCTAGACCGATACCGGAAGAACCACCGGTAATCACAAGAGTTTGATTTTCTGTGTTAGGCTTTTTAGTTGGCGAATTAGTGTTCATCAACGACTCACTTTATTTTTCGTCATTCGAGCTTAAAAAAGCAAAGGCAACATTAAAAGCTTGTTGTTGAAAGATTTTTAAACCCGTCTCACTAAAGTCTATTGGTATAGGATTATGGTTCAAGATCTCTTTAAGTTCAATGTTGCTCATTACTTGCACATTTAAATCTGGAATTAATTGGATCGCCGCTTCCATTTTAAAGCCTAACGCTCCGCCTGCAAATTTGCCTTTCAATGGGCGTTCTTTAATGATGACGGCATCAATTTTGTAATCTTCGATTAACTTGGCGAAGGTGCTTTGAAAATAGATTAAATCCGATGTCGTATTTTTTTTGGTGTATTCGATTTTACGCACCCGACACTCTGGGATATTAATTAAGCCACCATGATTAGATAATAAACTGATGACCGCTTCAGTGCCTTTAATTTCAACGCCACATACTTGCATTACAATACCTTAAAATTTACGCTATGAATTTCGAGACCTATTATACGGTCATAAGAATCATAAGGGTAGTTTAATCAGAGTGTTTACACCGTCAGTATCATCCTATTGTCCCAATCTAGTGAAGCTTGATATACTACAAAAAAATCAAAGGAAATAACCGCATGTGTCAACTTATGGGAATGTCAGCCAATGTACCTACCGATGCACGGTTTAGCTTTACTGGACTAGTGGAACGCGCTGGACGTACCGATATTCACAAAGACGGCTGGGGAATTACCTTTTATCAAGGCAAAGGCGTCCAAGAGTTTCGCGATCTCAAAGCGGGTTCAGATTGTGACGTCGCTAATTTTCTAAAACGACAGTGCATTAAAAGTGACATTGTAATTAGTCATATTCGACAAGCAAACGTCGGCGCATTAACCCTAGAAAACACCCATCCCTTTCGTCGTGAATTATGGGGCGAAAACTGGACATTTGCTCACAATGGTCAATTAAAAGATATCCATTCGATTCTGCCTTTAGGTCGTTTTATCCCCATTGGCACAACCGATTCTGAACACATATTTTGTTGGTTATTACACCAAATTGAACAGGCATTTCCGACTCGCCCTGCGGATCCAACTAAATTGTATGATTTTATTTATGCCAAACGCCAACAGTTACATGAATTTGATGTGTGTAATTTTTTACTCAGCGATGGGCATGCGTTGATCGCACATTGTTCCAATAACCTACATTGGGTGACGCGTCGCGCGCCGTTTGGACCCGCTTTACTTAAAGATGTAGAAGTCAGTGTCGATTTCAGTCAAGAGACCACACCAAATGATGTGGTGACGGTGTTAGCAACCCAGCCCCTCACAACCAATGAGACTTGGGAAAAGATGCAACCAGGTCAAATGGTGGTATTTGTCGCAGGCGAGTTAATCAAGCAATACGAATAAGATTAATGATGATTTACTCACTACGCACATGCGCCCAATCAACCGCTGTGCCAAACGTGACTGACTGTGTCATGGTTTGGCCTAATAAGGCATCAATATGTTTTGGCGCAAGACCATACCCAGGGCGAACACTTTTGATACATGAGGCATCGATGACATCACCAATAAAAAAGCGTAGTTGCGGGAATTGGTTAGGCGGATAACGCTGTTTGAGTTCAAATTGCTTAAGTTCATCTCTAGAAAAAATAATGATTTTTTTGACTTTAGGATAACGGGCTAAAATCGTTTCGATAAACTTTTTATCAAACGATCCGGTGCCACCGGTAATAAGTACGACTTTGTTGTCAAACATGCTAGTTCTCGGCATTAACCTAAGTGTTAGTCATGGCGCGAGATCAATTTGTTTGATCACGGTGCGCAGCGTCAAGACTTTGTTCATAGTCAATTAATAACTGTAATTGTTAGGGATAAATCAAAGAATGTGCCAGAGAGACGGGAATTGACACGTGCCACCAAAAGTTGCAATACGCAATTCCACAAGCCGATGCGGTACTGCCAAAGCCGGCGCATTGAAACGTACAGAAAAAACAGATACAAAGGCCAGTGATATTTTCTTTTATAATTATTTAATCTGAAGTTTCTTTAAATAAGGAAAAAATCATGAAAGAACTTAATCAATCAGAAATGGAAGTGGTAAACGGCGCAATATTAGCTAATATAGGTATAGGAATGGCTACTGGTACTTTTGTCGCAACACAACTAGATAATAATTAATGCATAATTC
>JAQXDG010000059.1 GCA_029251505.1 Glaciecola sp.
CGTTTAGTTATCTAATAGCAAATCAGTAACCCTTTCCAAACCCCTTTAATGAGTGATTGTTAAAGGGGTTTGTGCTATTGTTTCATCTGAAATAATAAGAGGAATCAAAGCATATGGCTGAAAATTCACATTCAACGACATCGCACCCATCTCCTTCACAACCACCCCAATCAGGTTGGTTTGCCCGTTTTCTTAATGGTGTAGAGTTTTTAGGAAATTTACTGCCTCATCCAGTTACGCTGTTCGCTATTTTATCGATTTTCATTGTATTGTTAAGTGGTCTGCTAGGCATGTTTGATATTGCGGTTGTCGATCCACGTCCAGAAGGCGCCAAAGGTCGTGAAGCCGATGGCATGATTGAAGTTATCTCACTCATGAGTGCTGAAGGACTACAAAAGATTGTCACCGGATTAGTCACAAATTTCACTGGGTTTGCGCCTTTAGGCACTGTGCTTGTTGCCTTGTTAGGTGTCTCTGTCGCTGAACATAGTGGCTTGTTGTCGACTATTTTACGTTCATTAGTGCTTAATGCTCCGCGACAAATGGTCACGTTCATTATCGTTTTTGCCGGGATTATTTCCAATACGGCATCAGAATTAGGGTATGTGGTATTAATTCCTCTCGCTGCAATGATATTTCATTCACTAGGTCGCCATCCATTAGCGGGCCTAGCGGCAGCGTTTGCTGGCGTATCAGCTGGGTATTCAGCGAATTTGTTGTTAGGTACGATTGATCCGTTATTAGCTGGTATAACGACACCAGCAGCACAAATGATTGATCCAGATTACATCGTAGGTCCTGAAGCCAATTATTATTTGATGTTTGTCAGTACTTTTGTGGTTGCTGCAATGGGCTATGCGGTTACCGAATACATTGTTGAACCTCGCTTAGGCAAATACAATCCGTCAGATGCACCAGAAACACTAGAGCAACCGACATTAGAAGCACCGACAGTCAAAGAACGTCATGCAATGAAAATGGCAGGTTGGTCATTTTTATTATTAGCAGGAATATTAGCCCTGACAATCGTCCCAGAGTGGGGCATTTTACGTCACCCTGAAACTAATGCTGTCACTGGATCGCCATTTTTAAAGGGCATTGTTGCGTTTATCTTTATTACCTTTGCAATCCCAGGTTTTGTCTATGGTAAGTATGCTGGCACTATGCATAATGACCGCGATGTGATTGATGCAATGGCAAAAAGCATGAGTACTATGGGGCTGTATATTACGCTGGTATTTTTTGCTGCCCAGTTTGTGGCATTTTTTAAATGGACTAATTTAGGTACTGTGCTTGCGGTAAAAGGCGCGGCTGCCATCCAGGCTGTTGGCTTTGATGGCCCTGAAATCTTTATTTTGTTTATCCTGATGTGTGGGGTAGTGAACTTATCATTAGGCAGTGCCTCGGCGCAGTGGGCGGTAACCGCACCCATTTTTGTGCCCATGTTGATGCTAGTGGGTTACTCACCTGAAGTGATCCAAGCAGCTTATCGTATCGGTGATTCGGTAACCAATGTCATTTCGCCAATGATGAGTTACTTTGGTTTGATCCTCGCAATGGCGGTGAAATATAAAAAAGATACTGGTATGGGGACGATGATAGCCATGATGTTGCCATATTCAATGGTATTTATATTGGGCTGGACATTGTTATTTTATATTTGGGTCTTTGCGTTAGGCTTGCCAGTTGGTTTTGGTACGCCGACATACTATGCGCCATAAGGCACGCAATATACTTGAGATAGCGCAAATAAAACTAAGCCAAAATACGATATATTACGTATTGGTTAGATATAATTTAATCATATAAAGTTGTGGGATAATTAATTTATGAAGTACACATCTAATTCGGTGTTTACCCATTCGCAAACAGATAAAATAGGCATATTAGTCAGTAATTTAGGCACGCCTGAAGCGCCAACCAAACAAGCGCTTAAGCCGTATTTAAAGCAATTTTTATCGGATCCGCGCGTTGTTGAAGTCCCCAAATTGATTTGGTGGTGCATCCTTAACTTGATTATCTTACAAATTCGCCCTAAGCGTTCCGCTGCTGCGTACGCAACGGTGTGGACCGAAGATGGCTCGCCATTATTAACGCATACCAAAAACCAAGCAAGCGCGTTACAAGCCAAGTTTGATGCGCATAGTCCGGGTAAATACATTGTTGGCTATGCAATGCGCTATGGTCAGCCAAGTGTTGAAAATGCCATGAATCAATTACTAGAGCATGGTGCTAGAAAAGTTGTTGTATTACCTTTGTATCCACAATATTGTGCATCTACCAGTGGTTCTACCTTTGATGCGCTAGCAAATGATTTTACTCAGCGTCGCTGGTTACCTGATTTACGCTTCATTTCCCATTACCACGATGATGCCCGTTATATTAGTTGTTTGGCTGATAGCATTAAAGCTCATTGGGCTCAGCATGGCCGTACCGATAAGTTGATTTTTTCATATCATGGGATCCCTAAACGTTATCTATTAAATGGCGACCCTTATCACTGTGAATGCTACAAAACGACACGTTTGGTTGCTGAAGCACTCGGGCTTCAAGCTGATGAATATATGACAACCTTTCAGTCACGTTTTGGTCGTGAGGAATGGCTCACTCCCTATACGGACGAAACTTTAAAAGCCTTACCTGAGCAAGGTGTGCATTCGTTGCAGGTTATCTGTCCGGGCTTTAGCTCTGATTGTCTCGAAACAATCGAAGAGATTGGTGAAGAAAATCGTGAATATTTCATGGAAAATGGCGGTAAAGAGTACCAATACATTCCCTGTCTTAACTCTGATGATGCACACATTGAGATGCTATTTAATTTGCTTCAAGATAATTTACACGGCTGGGATGTGGAACAAGATATGTCAGTTCGTGCTGCTGAGGCAGCAAAACTCAATGCCCCAGTTTAAGCGCTAATGTTAAGCGCTAATTTTAAGCACTAAGTAAAAGCATTAAAAGGAATAAGAATGCAAGCCCCCAAGGAACTCAAGCAAGCCCAAGATATCGCTAATCTACTTGATATGGCGATTAAGATCCCATTTATTGGGGTCAGAGTCGGATTGGATTTTTTGGTTGGTCTCATTCCTGTCTTAGGCGATACCATTATGCTGTTAGCAAGTTTACGGATTGTCCATTTGGCAGATAAAATGAATGTGCCTGCTGATATTAGAAAGTTAATGCTGCGCAATGCACTGTTAGATTATGGGCTTGGTTTTATTCCTATTGTTGGGGATATTGTGGATGTGTTTTATAAAGCAAACATTAAAAATGTGAGGTTGATGGAACGTTGCTGGATCACTGAAAATAAAGGTGCAGTAGATGCCCACACCCAAGCGTTATTGGCTGATTGGGAAGCGCATTAATTAGTCTGATGGCTATGAGCTTTCAGTCTATCTAAGGTGATCACCGATAAAGCGGCTTCTGATGTGGCTTCCAAAATCACAGGTGGTGCAACACCTGCCTGATCAGCTTGTGCCCATCGCATTGCACACAAACACCACTTATCGCCAGCGACTAAGCCTTTGAATTGGTATGCCGGGTTGGGGGTGATTAAATCGTTGCCTATTCGTTGCTGCATCAATAAAAATTCATCAGTCATAATCGCACAGACAGAATGGTTACCTCTGTCAGAGGAAATGACGCTACACAACCCATCCCGCTGGAATCCTGTACCAGCGCAGCAGGGCACTAACGGTTTACCTAAAACATTTAACTCTGGCATGCCAGTTCCTTATAATTTACTAAAAATAAATACACCAATCTATATAGCGTGTTGTTACGTATAAAGTTCAATCGACTAACCACATCAAGATCTTCACAGAGAATTTAATGTTAGATAAAAGTCAGTTAAACGGCAAGATAAGTTCGACCCTCAACCCACAAGAAGTCGCGAAATTTGATAGTTTAGCGGAACAATGGTGGGATCCGATTGGTAAATATGGTCAAGCTATCGCTTTTAATCATGCCAGATTAGCATATTTTACGACTCATATTGGGACGCACTTTGAAATAGATTTACGCTTCAAACCGCAACCAAATGCCAATTTATGGCAATTATATGACCTAGGAACGCCATTCCAAGGATTATCTGTACTGGATGTAGGTTGTGGCGGAGGATTAGTGTCAGAACCCTTAGCTCATCTTGGCGCGAACGTCACAGGGATTGACGCATCCGCCATGAGTATTAATGTCGCCAAGCGCCATGCGACTAATACAGGTACTCAGGTCGATTATCAACATGCGTTAGCAGAAGAGCTGGTGGCATCAGGGCAGCAATTCGATGTTGTGATTAATGCTGAAGTGGTTGAGCATGTAGCAGACCAAGCTGAGTTAATCGCCCAATGTGCTAAGTTAGTTAAACCGGGTGGGATGCTTATTTTAGCGACGTTAAACCGAACGTTGACTGCGTTTGTATTTGCGATTGTCGGGGCTGAATATGTGCTGAGGTATTTACCGATTGGTACCCATAGCTGGCGTAAATTTGTCAAACCCAGTGAATTGGTGACTTGGACCCAAGCTGCTAATTGTCATTTAACTCACGAAACCGGCATGAAGTTTAATGTACTGAGTAAACAATGGCGTTATAGTGATAGTATGGCAATTAATTATGTACAGTGTTTTACTAAGAGACTGTAACAAAGGACTGCAAAAACAGGACTGTCAAATGAAAATTTATGATTCGAAAACAGCACCGACTCCTAGACGAGTGAGAATGTTTTTAGCCGAAAAAGGTATTGATGTTGATTATGTTCAAATTGATATTGTGGGCGGTGAAAACTTATCCGCCGAAATGAAAGCTAAAAATCCGTTGGCTAAAGTCCCTATTTTAGAATTAGATGACGGTACCTGTATTAGTGAGGCAAATGCGATTTGTCAGTATTTTGAAGCATTACAGCCAGAACCTGCGTTATATGGTCACGATCCTTTAAGTAAAGGGATCATTGCCCAGTGGCAACAACGCGCTGAGTTATATTTATTTATGCAGGTTGGGATGTGTTTTCAACATTCGACTGGGTATTTCAAAGACCGCATGAACCCGATACCTGAATTTGGCAAAGAAGCGGGTCTAAATGCACAGCAATTTATGCAACTGCTTGACCAACATTTAGCAGAAAACCACTATCTAGCGGGTGAACAATTCAGTGTTGCGGACATTACTGCATTTACTGCGATTGATTTTGCCCGTGTGGTGAAGATTAGGATCTTACCTGAACAAGTCAATCTGCAGCGTTGGTATGATGAAATAAAGCAACGGCCTAGCGCTCAGACCGAATAACGTCATATATCGACTTAGGTAAGCAGCACTGGGACAATTATTGCTTGTTATTAGTCACGCCAGCGTTTGGTGATATCGTCGTAGGCATCAATGCGACGGTCACGAAAATACGGCCATATACGCTTAATATCTTCAGTACGTTGCAAATCAAGATCGACGATTAAATTTTCTGGTTGATCAGTCGAAGCTTGAGCGAGTAATTCTCCTTGTGGGCCTGCAACAAAGCTTGTCCCCCAAAATTCAATCCCTTCTTCACCGTTTGGTGATAATTCAAATCCAGTGCGATTAGCTACCACCACAGGGACTGAATTAGCAACAGCGTGACTGCGTTGAATGATTTGCCATGCATCACGTTGACGCGCTTGTTCTGCTGCTGTGTCATTTCGATCCCAACCAATTGCCGTTGGGTAAAATAAAATCTCCGCACCTGCCATTGCCATTAACCGAGCAGCTTCTGGATACCATTGATCCCAACAGACTAAGACACCCAGTTTACCGATAGACGTATCGATTGGCGTAAAGCCAAGATCACCTGGCGTAAAATAAAACTTTTCATAAAAACCGGGATCATCAGGGATATGCATTTTGCGATAGATCCCGGCAATATCGGCGCTACAGTCGTATACGACAGCGGTGTTGTGATACAAACCGGCAGCACGTTTTTCAAACATAGAAGTGATCAATACAATATTTAATTCAGCGGCTAATGCTCCAAAGAAGGCATGGCCTTCGCCCTCAATCGGCTCGGCTAAATCAAACACGTCCACATCTTCGGTTTGACAAAAATACAAGGTGCTGTGTAGCTCTTGGAGTAATACGCAGCGACATCCATCTTGCGCTAACTGGCGAATTTGGGAGGCACTGTCTTGCCAATTAGTGTATTTGTCATTCCCTGAAATAGCTTGTTGGACAACACCAACTCTGACTTTTGGTTTAGATGATTGCATAGTTCGCTCTCAATGCTGCCGATGGTGTTACATGAACACTTACTGGCATGTGGTTTTTTTAAAATAAGTTATACTGCTACTACCGTGACTTGTGCTAACGCTTGTGCAATCCAGTGTGGCTGAATAACGCCTTGTGGTACTTGCATGGTAATACAATGTAATGAGCCATATTGTCGGATTAACGTCGCACAATTCACTGGAATAATCTGATGATGCGGATAAGCTCTGGCTAACACAGCCATAGCGTCTTTATCTTCAGGCACACCATAGACCGGTGCCAATATGAGATCATTAAAAATCAAAAAGTTGGCATAGGATGCGGGTAAGCGTTCGGCACCTTTACCGACATTATCAAGATCGTCAATGCCATCCATAATATGCGGCAACGGTAGGGCGAAAAGCGTATGTTCAGGGAACGCACATTGTAATTCTTGCGCCATCGCATCAAGTCCGGAAAAATGTGAGTCATCTGGGCGATTGTTTGCTCCCTGATACACGATCCCTTGATGCAACGTAAAACGCGCTAGAGTATCAATATGACCGTCGGTGTCATCGTTTTCTAAATGACCGTGGTGCAAAATGGTCACTTGCTGAGCGCCTAAATGGTCACTAAATAACGCATGATAGTCTTGCTCAGTGAGCTGGGGGTTACGTTTAGGATGCAATAAACATTGTGCAGTGGAAAGTAAGTGACCGTCGCCATCAATTTCTAGTGCACCGCCTTCGACAATTTCAGGATAGCTGATCAACGGCTGTGACAACAATGGAGCAAAATAACGACGATTGACTTGTGTATCGAGATCCGCCGCATATTTATCTGCCCAGCCATTAAATTCAAATTCAATCGGCTGTACTTGCCCGTCATGTTCGACAGTCAAAAATCCATAATCACGAACCCAAGTATCATTGAATTGTGCCGGTACAATTAATACCCCAGTGAAATCTGCAAGTCGCATTTGTACATCAACAATGTCTTGTTCTGCAACTAACAACACAACTACGCCCGTGGATTGGGTAATATGGGTGATAATGTTAAGATACACAGCACGGGTGTCTTGTAACCAAGGCGCCCAATCGGTTTGTTGATGTGGCCAAGCTAAAATCACGGCTTCTTGGGTTACCCACTCTGGTAATAATTGATAGGTCATCATTGATAGCTCATAGTGTTAATTCTTAATTTATCGGGTTGCTTATTTTAAATGTCTGCCGCCGTCTAAATGCATAGTTTGTCCGGTAACAAAGTCACAATCGAACAAATAATTCATCGCTTTAACCGCTTCTTGTGGGCCTGGACAAATTTGTAATAACGATTTTTGTAATGATTTGGCTTTATAGGCATCCGAATCCTGTTCGTTAAACATTAATAACGCTGGTGCAATGCTATTCACTTTAACATTCGGTGCGAGTAGGGTCGCAAAAGACAGCGTAAGATTATGTAAGGCGGCTTTACTTGCAGCGTACGCAATATGCTTTTTACTGCCTGTATCCTGCACATAGTCAGTCATGTGGATAATATCAGCGACACCATCAAAAGCGAGTAATTTTTGCTGTAACGCGAGGTTAATTTCATATGGTGCTTGGGCATGGACTTGCATCATTTTTTGCATTAATTGTGCATAGTTGTCTGTCCCTGCTTCTTGATCCCAATCTGACGCATTATGGATTATCGCACGTAATGCAGCATAGTCAGTATTGACCAATTGGCATAAACGAGCGATGTCGTCAGGTTGGGCAAAATCACATTGGATCATGCGTGCACCTTGATCGGCGAGTGCGTCCACTTGCGGCTTGTGAGTGCGATAAGTAATGATGACCGTTTCGCCTTGGGCAATTAATGCTTCGGCCATGGCTAAGCCGAGTCGTTGTGCTCCACCGGTAATTAGTATTGCTGCGCTCAAAATGGTATCCTTATATAGAAATATGAGTAAACTATGGATCGAAAAACTGAATATTTTTAATAGTTTACCTAATTAAAAAGAGTAACGCGTTAAATAATATAGATTTTTTTAATCCGAAATCAGTTGTTGCACCGTATACTATTACTCACTTTGAATGATGGATTGACTTATGTTAGCAAAAGAAGCAGTTATCGTACGCACCGCCTTGGAGCCTGCGATCACCAAAGAAGCTGCGCTTGTTCGTACTGCCCTCATTGAACAAGGGCTTGAAACCCCAATGAAAGACAACGGGTTAACTGACGATGAAAAACGCAGTAAGATCCAACGCGCAATGAATGACGTGATGGATGCATTGGGTTTGGATTTGGAAGATGATAGTTTGTGTGATACTCCGCGACGTATTGCTAAGATGTACGTTGACGAGATTTTCTCAGGTTTAGATTATCGTAAATTCCCTAAAATCACCCAAATTGAAAATAAAATGAAAATTGAACAGCCGGTTCAAGTCTCTGATGTTTCATTAACAAGCACTTGTGAGCATCATTTTGTGACTATCGATGGCACGGCGACAGTATCTTATATCCCAAAACAAACTGTTATCGGTTTGTCTAAAATCAATCGCTTGGTTGCGTTCTTTGCTCAGCGCCCGCAAGTACAAGAACGGCTAACGCAGCAAATTATGGTGGCACTACAAGCATTGACCGGCACCGAGGATGTTGCTGTTAGTATTAATGCAACACATTATTGTGTCAAAGCACGCGGGATTCGCGATAGCAAGTCATATACTAAAACATCATCATTAGGCGGTGTATTTAGTCGTGATGCAGATATGCGTAAAGAGTTTTTCGTAGGATAACATTGATAGTCATCTAAGCATGTATGTCGTCACCAGCAATAACATGCGCACACTAGAATCTCTGAAACCCAAGTGATGAAAATGACTTGGGTTTTTTATTTTAAAGGAACCCTGTATGTCCCAATATGTTAGCAAGGTGCTGGTTATTGTATGTATCGTTGGCGCACTTGTCAGTCTGAGTGCTTGTACGAGTATCCCACAAGGCATTACTCCGGTGAGTGATTTTGATAAATCACGTTATTTGGGGACTTGGTATGAAATCGCTCGTTTAGATCATCCTTTTGAGCGTGGCTTAGAACAAATTTCAGCAACGTACTCTGTTCGCGAAGATGGTGGGATTGATGTGCTCAATCAAGGTTTTGAAATCGCAGCGGGTGAGTGGACTCAAGCCAATGGTAAAGCGTATTTTGTGGGTGATGATACGATTGGGCATTTGAAAGTGTCATTTTTTGGACCATTTTATGCCAGCTATGTGATCGCGCAGCTAGACAGCAACTATCAGTATGCCTTAGTGACTGGACCAGATACGGATTATCTGTGGATTTTGTCTCGCACCAAACTCCTTGAACCTAGCATTATTGACAAACTATTAAATTTCGCAGAAAGTAAAGGGTATGATACTAGCGCGATGATTTATGTGAAACATGATTAATTTTTTATTGTGTGTAATATTTTTAACATATCACAGTTCTAGTCTAGTAAGCGAAAGCCCAATTGTCAGAATAAGCCCACTCATACATAAGGATGTTTTGAATTAATGCTTAGTAGTCATAGTGAAGTTATCGATCAATCCATCGTATTATTACAATCGTTAAATCACGAAGAATATCAAGATATCTGTCAGCCTTTATTTAGTGCCTCGATTGGTCAGCATATTCGTCATATCGTTGATCATTTTACTAGTCTTATGCGTGGGCTGGAAACCACTACCGTCGATTACAATTATCGCTCTCGGCAAAGTGAGATTGAAACGTCACTCGCTGTTGCTATTAGTCAGTTACACCATATTAAAACCTGGATCCTGACACTCACAGATAGCCAACTCGTTCAAGCCCTGAGCGTTGTCTCTGATATCAATGTGTACCATACTCATCACGTGACCGTGCAATCGACAATAGCCCGGGAGCTAGTATTTTGTGCTTCGCATGCGATCCATCATTATGCGTTAGTTAAAATTATTCGCCAATTGCAAGGCGCTCAAGTCGATGTTAACTTTGGTGTTGCCCCCGCTACGATAGCCCATCAGCAGTCTCTGCAAAATTAACTCTCAACATCCTCTGAATCATTAATAGAAACCATTAATAGATTGCTGTGATATAATCCCTTTTTATTTTGTGGGTTTAGTGCCTGTAGAGTTTACGCTTTCGTAGCCGTACTCATATGCGCAATAGCTTTTCCTATCTTTTTATGAGTGAAACCGCAACATGTCTTTAGAAAAACATCTCCTTGAACGTGCCAATCAACAATGTGAATTATGTACGGCGACAGACCGTTTAACCCCATACGCCATTGAATATTCTCCCGATACGACCGCAAATTGTGCGATTTTGTTATGTGGCAACTGCCATGACCAAATCGAAGGTGAAGTCGAGTTGGACATCAATCACTGGCGCTGTCTCAATGACACTATGTGGTCACAAACGCCAGCGGTACAAGTGATGGCATATCGAATGCTTGGTCGGGTGAGTACTGAAAGCTGGGCACAAGATAGTATGGACATGCTATATCTTGAAGATGATGTTAAGCAATGGGCTGAAGCGGGCATGATCAGTAATGACGAGCCTACTTTGGATGTTAATGGGGTGGCATTAAAAGCCGGCGATAGTGTCACGATCATCAAAGATCTTGATGTGAAAGGGGCAGGGTTTACAGCTAAACGCGGAACACCTGTACGTAACATTGGTTTATCTGATAATCCTTTGCATATTGAAGGTCGAGTAAATGGTCAGCGTATAGTCATTATCGCTGCTTATACGAAAAAGAATTAATCATTACAAAAATAATCCTGCATCGGGGTATTTTTCATCTATAGTTCGGAAGAATAAATAATTTTTTAAAGGACTAATATTATGAAAACACTACCCATTGTTGTCGTATCTTGCACGTTACTTTGCACCTCATTATATAGCTCACAATCACATGCTGAGGGGTGGTGGGATAGCGTTAAAAATATGTTAGGTATGGGCTCGGATTCGGCGCCGACACAAACCGCTGATGTGAAGCAAATGGCAACAGATGCGTTTGCTAAATGGGTTAGCTAGTAAGCTGTTTAACGATTACGGTTCAGGAGATCCCAAGCAGAACCGTTAACCGTTAGTGTTCTGCATTAAAGCGTACGCCCCAAAAAACGTTTTTGCATACGAGCAGGGACGTTTTTCATATTCACACTCAACAACAAACCTGGCGTGTGATTAAAACTTGTATCAATACCAAGCGCATGAAAATCAGCACCTAGCTTTTGGTATTGTTTGGCAAGTATTGGTAAATCCTTTCCATCTTGTTCGATTGCTTGTAGGTAAGTATTAACATACTTGTTGAGCCCCATTTGAATAGTACTTCCTTGCGATAATGCAAACGCAGCTAATTGTGGATGTAGGGCAAACTCAAAATGCTGACGGGGTTGAACATGTTCGGGCGCGTTCACTAGTCCATGTTCTATAATGCTCACGCTTTGTGGTCGGTATAATTTACTAATAGACACCGTGCCATACAAAATACGATATTGAGGGAAGACATTCATGAACTCGCCTATCCCACGCCACAACATAAATAAGCCCTGAGGGGAACGTTGATATTGTGGAATAATAAACGACCGTCCCATTTCCAAACAAGGCTGTTGTTGGTTAATAAACTCTGGCGAAAACTCAAACATTTTATGTAAATATAATCCGTCCAAGCCATTCGCGGCAATAAGCTCATCTGTCCGTCCCATTCGATATGCACCGATTATATGCGCCGGCTGCGTCGAATCCTCCGGCGTTCGCACGACAAACAAATGGGTATAAGTGGCATCAAAGCTATCCGTATCACGATCTGAACCTGAGCCTTCATTGTGCATTCTAAATACGAGCTCACGTAAGCGTGCAATTTCATCCACGATGGCAGGTGTTTGGGTTTGCATGGACCAATACACAGCAAACTCGCCGACCCTCACTAAACATTGCTGTGTAGGCAAATCGGCTAATTCTTGCTGTAATGTTTGTATAGAGATCTCTGGGGCAAGAGGCGCCATATTCGATAGCGGAAGGTCAGACGGCCATGCATACTGCCATCGACTATCGACGGCATAACTTAAGCTACGAGCAAAATCAGCACCGGTTTGAGCCGGTAAATGATTTGGGATGGTCACACACTGAGTGTGGTCAAGTTGAATGGTACGATGGGTATTTGCCATGAGTTCACGCGCCAACAACAACATCCGTAGGCGATAATAAATACGTCCTAAAATATAGAAAAAGGGACGGTTTAAGCCTTGTACAAAGACACCAACGAACTTACCGCCTGCGTCTTTAGTTAATCGGTAAACCAGTTTGTTCCATTGGTGTTCGACAATATCTTGATGGGCAGTTTGGTAATAAGAAACCCGCCCGGCTGGAAAAATGAGTAACGGATGACCCGCTTTGACGTGTGCGATGGCGCGACGAATACTGGGTGCGTTTTTGGGATCATTGGGTGACAGTGGGTTGGTAAAGATGAAATAATCTGAGAGTTCTTTAAATACTTTAAGACCATGGTTAGCAAATACTTTGATATCGGGACGCTTTTTGCTAATCGCTCGAGCAAGAATCAGTCCTTCGATACCACCAAAGGGATGATTACTAGCGATGACTACGGGACCCGTTGCAGGAATTTGGTCTAACAATGAGGCTTCGTTGGTCACAGTGATCTGCTGTACATCAAGTAACTTGTCGACAAAGTCTTCTTTGGATAACCCTTGCATCTGATGATCCTGATACAAGGTATTCATTTTTGTTATGCCAAAAATACGGTCTAAAAACGGAAAAAATATACGCTGGAATAAATTCGGCTGAGGAAAAAAATTAAGCAGACTGATTTTCGCTGACATGCAACTGAACTTCCTTTGTCAAAATATGCGGTGTAGATAAATAAACTTTATCTACCTTAATGCATATTTGTTTATATTGGCAAGTATTGGATGCTGTTGATAACGATATAAATGTTGAAATCAGGCGAAAGTTTGCTGTGATTAGGGCATAATATAGCGGAATAATTTACCGAGAGTGACTCAACATGCAAACCCTTACTTTGACTACCCCTGATGATTGGCATTTACATTTTCGTGATGGCGAGATGTTAGCAGAGACAGTACCTGCGACTGCACGTTGTTTCCGTCGGGCCATTGCCATGCCAAATTTAGTCCCTCCGGTCACCACGACTGAGCAAGCCATGGCGTACCGTGAGCGTATTTTAGCACATGCGACTGATTTCCCCGATTTTGAACCTCTGGTCACCTTATTCTTAACCAACACCACCAGCGCAGATGATATTCGCGCTGCCAAGGCCGCCGGTGTAGTGGCTGCAAAGTTATACCCAGCAGGGGCAACCACCAACTCTGAAGCTGCCGTAAAAGGGGTCGAGGCCTTGTATCCGATCTTTGAGATCATGCAAGAAGTGGGTATGTTATTACTCATTCATGGTGAAGTGACGCAAGCGCATGTTGATATTTTTGACCGTGAAGCAGAATTTATTGAGCAACACTTACAGCATATTGTCGCGGCGTTTCCTGAATTAAAAATTGTTTTTGAGCACATCACAACCAAAGACGCGGCAGATTTTGTATTGGCGGCTTCTGCTAATGTTGCGGCGACCATTACGCCTCAACATTTATTATTAAACCGCAATGATTTATTAGTTGGTGGTGTAAAACCCCATAATTATTGTTTACCCGTATTAAAACGTAACACTCACCAACAAGCATTGCGTGCTGCAGTTGCTTCTGGATCGTCTAAGTTTTTCTTAGGTACTGACTCAGCGCCACATGAAAAACATAAGAAAGAATCGGCATGTGGCTGTGCAGGTTGTTATAGCGCATGGAGCGCGATTGAATTATATGCCCAAGTATTTGAAGAATTGGGTGCATTAGATAAATTAGAAGGCTTTGCCTCACATTACGGGCCTGATTTTTACGGGTTACCGAGAAATACAACAACGATTACTTTGCAACGCCAAGAATGGACGATCCCAGAGCAAATCGCACTTTCAACTGGGGACGATATTGTCCCATTTTTCGCCGGACAGGCGATAGCGTGGCAATTAGTATAATGACTGATTTTACAACCCTTAATTTACGCCCTGAGCTGATCCAATCAGTGACAGAACTTGGCTATACACAGCTCACGGATATCCAAGCAGCAACGTTGCCGGTGGTGTTAGTAGGTGAAGATGTATTAGCGCAAGCCAAAACTGGAAGTGGTAAAACGGCTGCATTTGGTTTGGGAATATTACAAGGTCTTGACGAAAAACGTACCTATACGCATGCCTTAGTGCTGTGTCCTACACGTGAGCTGGCTGACCAAGTTGCCGAGCAATTGCGCTTGTTAGCTCGCCGGATGGATAATGTGAAGATCACGACCTTGTGTGGTGGTATTCCGATGAATGGCCAAATTGCGACATTACGTCATCCTCCGCATATTATTGTGGGGACGCCAGGCCGTGTCATGGATCACATGCTTAATCATCGTGTTAAATTGCACAATCTAAAACAATTCGTGCTTGATGAGGCGGATCGTATGTTAGATATGGGCTTTTATGATGAGTTGGAAGTGATTTTTAAACACTTACCTAAAGTGCGTCAAACCTTAATGTTTTCTGCGACCTATCCCGATACGATTGCGCAGATCTCTGATGTTGTACAAAAAACACCAAAGCGTATTGAAACCCAATCACTGCATAGTGAAACGAAGATCCAACAGATTGCTTATAAGGTGTCTGATGAGCATCGTCAACAAGCGGTTGCGGCAATTATTACGCATTATCAGGCCAAAGCAGCGATTGTATTTTGTCACACCAAAATTCAAACGTTTGAGCTAACTGAGTATTTACAACAAAAAGATATCTCGGCGGTTGCCCTAAATGGTGATTTAGAACAACGCGAACGCACCCAAGTATTGACTCGTTTTGCGCATAAATCAGCCTTGGTGCTAGTGGCAACGGATGTTGCTGCGCGCGGGCTGGATATTGATGCGGTAGATTTAGTGATTAACTACACCGTGAGTGAAGAGCCTGATGTGTATGTACATCGCATTGGTCGTACTGGTCGAGCGGATGCTGAAGGTCTAGCTGTGACGTTAGTCAGCGATGCTGAAATGGCAAATTTACGTGAAATAGAAGCACACGCCCAAGTCGTGCTTAAGCCTAAAGGCATCGAAAGCGTACGGTTTCATGCGAATCGTATTATTCAACCTGAATATGTAACCTTGAGTATTGATGGTGGTAAGCGCCAAAAACTTCGTCCAGGTGATATCTTAGGTTCGTTAACCAAAGAGGCCGGCATTGATGGCGATGACATTGGCAAAATCAATGTAACGAATCAAGTGTCGTTTATTGCGGTGAAGTTACGCAGTGTAAAACGCGCAATGGCACAATTTCGTGAAGGCAAGATTAAAGGGAAGAAGTTTAGAGCAAGGCGCTGTTAGACTAGCGCCATGTTTGTGTTTGCAAAATCTACATTAGTCAGTTTATTAGCCTTAGCCGGTTATCGAACTTACTTAGGCGTGAGCGGTTACAACAAAAATTTAAAATTTGCGGCCGATGGCTCTGATGTGCCAGCGTTTGGTTTTCGCTTAACTCGCGTGCACGCCAATGCGGTTGAGTGTTTTCCGTTTATTGGTGGCCTGTTACTCTATGCCATGGCGACGAGTAGCAGCGACATCACTGATGGATTAGCGTATGTATTACTTGGTGCGCGTTTAGCACAATCCTTGATTTTACTCATCTCAACTAGCCCATTGGCAATTCAATTACGCTTTGCGACCTTTTTAGTGCAGTTTGCGATTTGTGCTTACTGGACATGGTTGTTTATGCAGCCGTTAATGTAATAAGGGAATAACAACATGACGCATGCGCTCTATCGAGATTATCTAACAATCTCAACCTGTGATTTAGCTGATGCGCTGCCAAGGACGCAATTCATGGATTTTCGTATTCATCCATTATGGACAGATATGCCTGGAGTGGCAGGTCGGGCTTATACAGTAAAATGCGCTCCTGGTGATCACTTGATGGTGCATAAAGCGATTTATGATGCCCTGCCGGGTGATATATTAGTGGTTGAAGCGGATGATCAATATGCCGTCAGTGGCGGAAATGTCTGTGCGATTGCGCAGCAAAACGGCATTGCAGGATTTATTGTTGATGGAGTAGTGCGCGATATTGATGAAGTCAAGGCCCTACAATTTCCGATCCATGCTTTAGGTGTATGCCCAAAACCGGGTGCGAAAAAAGTCCTGACAGAAGACCTACCAACTGTCATCGTCGGAGGTGTCAGAGTCGTCGCTGGCGATATCATTGTCGCTGATAATGATGGTGTAGCAGTGATCCCTCAAGCTAAAGCGGAACAAGCCTTACTTATCGCACAACAACGTCATGCCAAAGATGCAGGACAAACCCTAACACAATGGCGTCAAAATCATCATGATAATGTACAAGCGATCATACACGCCCTGACAAAATAACCCATCACCAACATAGCGCTTTTACGTGATATGCATTATCCTTGTTGGCTTTATTTATCTCTAAGATTACCGATAAGGTTACTGCATGTTTGCTTGGTTCGAAAGCCTGATTACTCCCTTTCCCGACACAAAACTGACTCAACCACCCAAAGGTGTGTTTGCGTTTTGCCTACATTTTTCTAAAGGAATTTGGCCTGTTTTAGCTTGCGTATCCGTACTCGCCGCGTGTATTGCGATGTTAGAAGTGTCTTTGTTTGGGTATATGGGGCAGTTGGTTGATTGGTTTTCTACTCGTGATCCCGCGACTTTTATTGCAGAAGAACAAACAAGCTTGATTATCATGGCATTGATTCTTGTGGTGATACTGCCAATCTTAGTGATCACGCAATCATTTTTAACTCACCAAGCCTTACTTGGTAATTACCCGATGCGGATCCGCTGGATGGCACATCAATATATTTTGAGTCAATCACTATCGTTTTTCCAAGATGAATTTGCTGGGCGTGTTGCAACCAAAATAATGCAAACAGCACTAGCGGTTCGTGAAACAGTGATGAAATTACTCGATTTAATGGTCTACATTTGTGTGTATTTTATTAGTATTGTAGTGATGGTGTTTGCGACAGATCCGATGCTTGCATTGCCATTTGTGATTTGGTTGGTAGTGTACGTTACTATTCTTCGAACAATTTTACCTAAGCTTAAACGTGTATCAAAAAATCAAGCGGATGCGCGCTCAATTATGACTGGACGAATTATTGATAGTTATACCAATATCATGACGGTGAAGTTATTTTCGCATTCAGCACGTGAAGCAACGTATGCCAAAGAAGGTATGGATGGATTTCTACAAACCGTCCATCCGCAGATGCGCTTGGTCACGGTATTGTATGGTTGCGTGTGGTTTTCAAATGCATTATTGGTACTATCGGTGACGGCTTTAGCTATTAGTTTGTGGACGGATAGTATGGTTAGTGGCGGTGCGTTAGCCATTACAGTCAGCTTAGCATTACGTTTGAATGGCATGTCGCAGTGGATCATGTGGGAAGTGTCGTCGATTTTTGAAAATATCGGGACAGTGCAAGATGGGATCAACTCTTTATCTGTACCCATTGAGATCCAAGATAAGAGCGATGCAAAGCAATTAACGATCGCCGGTGGTGCCATTGCTATCAATCAGGTTAATTTTGCTTATCAAACACATACTGGCAATGCCGTCGAAGTTTTTCAGTCATTAAATTTACAGATAAAAGCGGGCGAAAAAGTCGGTTTGGTAGGGCGTTCGGGCTCAGGCAAATCAACATTGGTAAACTTGTTGATGCGTTTTTATGATGTGCAATCAGGATCAATTGAGATTGATGGACAGGCGATTACGATGGTGCAACAAGAAAGTTTACGCTCACATATTTCTATGGTGACTCAAGATACGTCGTTAATGCATAGATCGGTGCGTGATAATATTTTGTATGGACGCAGTGATGCAACGGAAGACGAGATGATAGCCGCAGCAAAACAAGCTGAAGCGTATGAATTTATTCAGCAGTTATCAGATTCTAAAGGTCGCACGGGATTTGATGCACATGTTGGTGAACGCGGCGTGAAACTCTCTGGTGGACAACGTCAGCGTATCGCTATTGCGCGTGTTATGCTCAAAGATGCACCAATACTGATCCTTGATGAAGCCACGTCGGCATTAGATTCTGAAGTTGAAGCTGCGATCCAACAGTGCTTAGATAAAGTCATGGAAAACAAAACGGTATTGGCAATCGCCCACCGTTTATCTACGATAGCCCAAATGGACAGGTTAATCGTGTTAGATGAGGGTAAAATCGTTGAATCTGGCACTCACCACGAGCTGTTACAGCAAGATGGGATTTATGCAAAATTATGGTCACATCAAACTGGTGGCTTTATAGGGCTTGATTAACTGGCAAACGTGGGTATAATACGCATCCCTTCATTGTACTCCCTTATTAATTTTTTCAGGCAGCACAATCGAAGTGTATGTAAAATTTGTTGATTGGTAGCGAAGTTAGATTCGGTATCACACTGCAGGGGCGTAGTTCCAATTGGTAGAACAGCGGTCTCCAAAACCGATGGTTGGGGGTTCGAATCCCTCCGCCCCTGCCACTTTATAAGCGATGATTGCACAATTGCAATGACGCATTTTAGCTAGGACAAAGCAATGAGTGAAAAAGTAGAAGTACAGTCAAGTGGCGGTTTTGATACCCTAAAGTGGTTACTAGTGATTGTCTTGTTCAGTGGTTTAGTTGCAGCGAACTATCATTATGAAGAAGTCTCTGTATTGTACCGTGCATTAGGCGCGATAGCAGTCGTAGTTGCATCTGGTTTTATCGCCGCATCGACGAACAAAGGCTCACGCTTTTTGACATTTGCTAAAGATTCACGCACCGAAGTGCGTAAAGTTGTGTGGCCGAACCGCCAAGAAGCAACGCAGACAACGTTAATTGTGCTTGTAGCGACGTTGGTCATGGCGTTATTATTGTGGGGCTTAGACGGTATCTTAGTACGTCTAGTTGGCTTAATCACTGGCATAGGGTTTTAATTATGAGTAAACGTTGGTACGTAGTACAAGCATTTTCTGGCTATGAAGGCCGAGTTCAAAAAACATTACTTGAACATATTAAAATCAATCATATGGAAGAGCACTTTGGCGAGATCCTAGTGCCAACCGAAGAAGTCGTTGAGATGCGTGCCGGTCAAAAGCGCAAATCTGAACGTAAATTCTTTCCAGGCTATGTGTTAGTTAACATGGACATGAACGAAGATTCATGGCACTTAGTAAAATCAGTACCTCGTGTATTGGGATTCATTGGTGGTACATCAGACCGTCCAATGCCTATTTCACAAAAAGAAGCCGATGTTATCCTAAATCGTCTTGAAGAAAATATCGACAGTCCTAAACCTAAGACATTGTTTGAACCAGGTGAAGTGGTACGCGTCTCTGAAGGTCCATTTGCAGACTTCGATGGTACGGTAGAAGAAGTCGATTATGAGAAGAGCCGCATCAAAGTATCGGTCCTTATATTTGGTCGTTCTACGCCAGTTGAACTTGAATTTGGTCAAGTCGAAAAGAACTAATCATTTAGTTTTCGAAATAAGAAATATAGAGCCCAATGCAGTGATGTGTTGGGTTTTTTTGTATAAGTACATTAAACAACTAAAAAATCAGATCTGTAGTACAGTAATAATTAATGCATAAATATTTTAAGATGGATTTTCAATAACGGATAATTCAAGGAAATATGATGAAAAAATTAAACAATGTAGAATTAATGAATGTACAAGGCGGAATTGGTATCGTAGGTGCTGGGTTTGGTGGTGTCCTAGGCGGGCTGTCATATTTAGGTAGTGCGTCGACAAGTGGCCGTTTTAGTTGGGGAGGCTTCGGTTCTGCTGTTGGGGTAGGAGCGATTTCTGGTGCAATAGGTGGACCAGTGGGGAGCTCAATTGTCAAATACGGACTTAGTAAGGTAAGTTTTTACGGAGGAGCCGCACAAGGTTTAGTAAATGATTAATACATTACCAATATATAAAGTGAGTATCCCAATATTAATGGTCGCAATAATCATTTTAATTGTGGGAACTGAGCCAATTATTGTCACTATGGTATACAGTCTTATCATAGTCCATGTAGGGAATTTGGTATTGTACCCTTTAACACAAGCATATGGTGCAATTAAGTCAACGCAGTGGGAAAGTCGTATTCGAACTCATTGGATAAAGCACCAGTTGGTAATTTGGCTAGCACTCAGTATTGTAATCAATATGTCACTAGCCTTACTTAATTAAAAAATATACGCTACTTGCGCTATTTGTATGCTAGCGCAAGCATTGCATGCCAACATCATGAATCATTGCCACATTAATGTTTGACACGTCCGTCAAAAACGCATACAATCCGCATCCCTTTATTTGCGTGGGGAGCCGACGACTTGAGTATTCTCAATACTCGACAGGCGCACAACCCACAAACTGAGAGTATATTAAAATGGCAAAGAGAGTCAAAGGCTTAATTAAGCTACAAGTTGCAGCTGGCGCTGCAAACCCAAGTCCACCAGTTGGTCCTGCATTAGGTCAACACGGTGTAAATATCATGGAATTCTGTAAAGCGTTTAACGCGAAAACAGATTCACTTGAAAAAGGCGCTCCAGTACCTGTAGAAATTACAGTATACGATGATCGTTCTTTTACCTTTGTTACTAAAACTCCTCCTGCTTCTTTCTTACTTAAGAAAGCTGCTGGTATTAAGAGTGGTTCTGGTCGTCCAAATACTGAGAAAGTCGGTACTGTGACACGCGCTCAATTAGAAGAGATTGCGACAACTAAAGAACCAGACTTGACTGCTGCAAGTCTTGAAGCAGCTGTAAAAACCATCGCGGGCTCTGCTCGTAGCATGGGTTTAAAGGTAGAGGGTTAAGAACATGGCTAAACTAACTAAGCGCAAAAAAATCGCTCAAGAAAAAGTTGAAGCGAACAAAGATTACGAAATCAATGAAGCCGTTGCTTTATTGAAAGAACTAGCAACTGCTAAATTTGCAGAAAGCATTGATGTGGCAATTAATCTTGGTATTGATGCACGTAAATCTGACCAAAACGTTCGTGGTGCAACTGTACTTCCTAACGGTACTGGTAAAGACGTACGCGTTGCAGTATTTACTCAAGGTGCAAACGTTGAAGCGGCTAAAGCAGCCGGTGCTGACATCGTTGGTATGGAAGACCTTGCTGAACTAGTCAAAAAAGGCGAAATGAACTTTGACGTTGTTGTTGCTTCTCCTGATGCAATGCGCGTTGTTGGTCAATTAGGCCAAATCTTAGGTCCACGTGGACTTATGCCTAACCCTAAGACTGGCACAGTTACTCCAGACGTAGCAACAGCAGTTAAAAATGCTAAATCGGGTCAGGTGCAGTATCGTAACGATAAGAATGGTATCATTCACGCATCAATCGGTAAAATTGCTTTTGAAGCAAAGCAAATCGAAGAGAATTTAAATGCATTGCTAGAAGCATTGAAGAAAGCGAAGCCTTCTTCAGCTAAAGGCGTATACATTAAGAAAGTTAGCTTATCTACTACTATGGGTGCAGGTTTATCTGTAGACCAAAGCTCAATAGCAGCTAAAGCGTAATTTTGCCCGTAGCGTGCTTGCATGCTACGTCTCTTGTAAAGGTTATGGGTTGGAGCTTATTGTACATACGTGTATGACTTTAAGTTCCCGTCCAAGACCGTAGGTGAGTGTTGGTGATAGAGGTAAGAGAACTATCACTTATAACGACACTCTTAATGTAACAGCCTACGCAGACGGTGGTACGGACTCAGACTCTCTGGGGTTATCGGACACCGTAGAGCGGTAAGTACAATAATGTATTTATCAATCTGTGAACCCTGATGGCGTAAGTAAACTTACAAAGTCAGATTAAAAAGAAGGTGAACGCAGTGGCACTAGGCTTAGCAGCAAAAAAAGAGATCGTAGCGGAAATTTCCGATATCGCATCTCAAGCTCTATCCGTTGCCGTCGCAGAATACCGTGGGATGGAAGTAGGCGAACTAACTGCTCTTCGTACTCAAGCTCGTGAACAAGGTGTTTACTTAAAAGTAATTCGTAATACCCTTGCTAAACGCGCTTTAGAAGACAGTAAATTCGCAGACATCAACAGTGCTTTAACTGGTCCTTTAATTTATGGTTTTTCAATTGAGGCACCGGGTGGTGCAGCGCGTCTTTTCAAAGACTTCTCAAAAGAGAACAAGAAATTAAATGTAACAGCGTTATCGATTGGTAGCGGTCTATTGGGTCCTGAGAAATTGGACGCAGTGGCTTCATTACCTACTCGCGACGAAGCATTGGCGAAACTACTTGCTACCTTCAAAGCACCTATTGGGAAATTCGTTCAAACTATCAACGAAGTGCCTAGTAAATTTGTGCGTGTATTGGCGGCGATCAAAGACGAAAAATAATTTTTCGTTTTTGGCAAACTATTTTAAATTAACAATAACTCCAGGAGTTTAGAGAAATGGCTCTAACCAAAGATGATATCTTAAACGCGATTGCTGAAATGCCAGTAATGGAATTAGTTGAACTAATCGAAGCAGCTGAAGAAAAGTTCAATGTAACAGCAACTGCAGCAGTAGCAGCAGTAGCAGCTGGTCCAGCAGCAGCTGTTGAAGAAAAAACTGAATTTGACGTTGTACTTACTAGCTTCGGTGCTAATAAAGTTGCAGTAATCAAAGCAGTACGTGCAGCAACTGGCCTAGGCCTTAAAGAAGCTAAAGAAGTAGTTGAATCTGCTCCTAAAGCTATCAAAGAAGCTGTATCTAAAGAAGAAGCTGAAGAGTTGAAAGCAACTCTTACTGAAGCTGGCGCTGAAGTTGAAGTTAAGTAATTACTTGTAATTGCTTAATGCCAGAAATGGCAAAAGCAGGTGACTTTTTGGTCACCTGCTTTTTTGCGCTATAGACAATTAAGAATTTACTAACCGCTTATCTTAGTCTATAAATGTGCATCACCTGACTATTAACATAGTCATATAGGTGGAAAAAATCAAAGCGGACTGGGAGTTTGTTGCTAATACATTAGCAGCAGGTCGGGTCAAAAATCACTAGTTGAGGAACCCATGGTTTACTCGTACAGCGAAAAAAAACGTATCCGTAAGGATTTTGGCAAACGCCCTCAGGTATTGGAAATTCCATACCTCCTATCAATTCAATTGGACTCGTTCAAGAAGTTCATCGATGTCAATGGCGACAAAGATAACGGCTTAGAAGCGGCGTTCGGTTCAGTGTTCCCGATAAAAAGTTATTCTGGGAATTCAGAGCTACAGTATGTGAGCTACCGCTTAGGTGAGCCGATGTTTGACGTTCGTGAATGTCAAATTCGAAGCGTCACTTATTCTGCGCCTCTACGTGTCAAACTACGTTTAGTATTGTTTGATAAAGAAGCCGCACCAGGTACTGTTAAAGACATTAAAGAACAAGAAGTGTATATGGGCGAAATCCCATTAATGACAGACAATGGTACATTTGTTATCAACGGCACCGAGCGTGTTATTGTCTCTCAACTCCACCGTTCACCCGGTGTGTTCTTTGATCATGATAAAGGCAAAACTCACTCATCCGGTAAAGTGTTGTATAACGCGCGCGTTATCCCTTACCGTGGTTCATGGTTAGACTTTGAATTCGATCCAAAAGATAATTTATTTGTACGTATAGATAGACGACGTAAACTTCCAGCGTCTATTATTTTACGTGCATTAGAATATTCAACAGAAGAAATTCTAGCGATGTTCTTTGAAAACGTACAAATACGTTTTGAAGAAGACAAAACATTCATGGCTGTTGTGCCAGATCGCCTTCGTGGTGAGACTGCACAGTTTGATATTATTGACTCTGAAGGCAACGTGTTAGTAGAACACGGTCGTCGTATTTCAGCTCGTCATACGCGATCTTTAGAACAAGCGAAGATCACTGAGTTAGAAGTACCTGCTGAATATGTTCTTAATCGTGTCATTTCAAACAATATCATCGATGAAACTACCGGTGAACTTGTGGCTAATGCCAATGATGAATTAACCTTAGATTTAATTGAAAAATTAAAGGCCGCTAATATTAATGAGTTTAATACTCTATATATTAACGAGCTAGATCATGGTGCATACATCTCTACCACTTTACGCGTTGATTCGACCAATGATCGTTTAGAAGCGTTAGTTGAAATTTATCGAATGATGCGTCCAGGCGAGCCGCCGACAAAAGATGCGGCTGAAGCATTATTTGAAAACCTATTCTTCGCTGAAGAACGTTATGACTTATCGACTGTTGGTCGTATGAAGTTTAATAAACGTTTAGGTCGTGATGAAATTACAGGTCCAGGTATCTTAAGTAAAGATGATATCGTCTCTGTTATGCGTCAACTCATTACAATCCGTGATGGTAAAGATGACGTGGATGATATTGACCACTTAGGTAACCGTCGTATTCGTAGTGTTGGTGAAATGGCTGAAAACCAATTCCGTGTTGGTCTTGTACGTGTAGAACGTGCCGTTAAAGAACGCCTAAGTTTAGGTGATTTAGATAACGTAATGCCTCAGGATTTGATTAATGCGAAGCCTATTTCCGCAGCCGTTAAAGAGTTCTTTGGTTCAAGCCAATTATCTCAGTTTATGGATCAAAACAATCCATTATCTGAAGTTACTCACAAACGTCGTATTTCAGCTCTAGGCCCAGGTGGTCTTACACGTGAACGTGCAGGCTTTGAAGTACGAGATGTACATCCAACGCATTATGGTCGTGTATGTCCAATCGAAACGCCAGAAGGCCCGAACATCGGTCTAATTAACTCACTATCGTCTTTTGCACGTACTAATGATTACGGTTTCCTTGAAACCCCATATCGTCGTGTTGTTGATGGTGTTGTTACTGAAGAAATTGATTACTTATCTGCTATTGAAGAAGGTCAATTTGCGATTGCACAAGCAAACGTAGAAATAAATGACGCTCAGCAATTAGTTGATGAATTGATCCCTTGTCGTTACCGTGGTGAAACGACATTAATGCTTAAATCTGATATCAAGTATATGGATGTGTCGTCACAACAGATCGTATCTGTTGCTGCGTCAATTATCCCATTTCTTGAACACGATGATGCTAACCGTGCATTGATGGGTGCAAACATGCAACGTCAAGCAGTGCCAACATTAAAGGCTGATAAGCCATTAGTAGGTACCGGTATGGAAAGAGTTGTTGCGGTAGATTCAGGTGTGACTGTTGTTGCTAAACGTGGCGGGTCGGTCGATTATGTTGATGCATCACGTATCGTGATCAAAGTGAACGAAGCAGAAATGACTGCAGGCGAAGCTGGCATTGATATCTACAACTTGACCAAATATACGCGTTCTAACCAGAACACGTGTATTAACCAAAAACCAACTTGTAACGTCGGTGACCCGATTGTAACAGGCGATGTGCTAGCTGATGGTCCGTCTACGGATCTTGGTGATTTAGCACTAGGGCAAAACATGCGTATCGCATTCATGCCTTGGAACGGTTACAACTTTGAGGATTCCATCCTTATTTCTGAGCGTGTTGCGGAAGAAGATCGCTTTACGACTATCCACATTCAAGAATTAAGCTGTGTCGCTCGTGATACTAAGCTTGGTCCTGAAGAGATTTCGGCTGATATTCCAAATGTAGGTGAATCCGCATTAGGTAAATTGGATGAATCTGGTGTGGTATATATTGGTGCTGAAGTAAAAGGCGGCGATATATTAGTAGGTAAAGTCACGCCTAAAGGTGAAACGCAACTCACTCCAGAAGAAAAACTATTAAGAGCAATCTTTGGTGAAAAAGCCTCTGACGTGAAAGATACGTCTCTACGTGTACCTAACAGTGTACGTGGAACAGTTATTGACGTTCAGGTCTTTACTCGTGACGGTGTTGAAAAAGACGCCAGAGCCAAAGAAATCGAAGCAATGCAATTACGCGAAGTCAAAAAAGACTTGTCTGACGAATTAGCTATCTTAGAAGATGGTGTGTTCGCTCGTGCACGCAACTTGTTATTAAACAACGGCGTAGACGAAGATAAGTTAAATAGCACTAAACGTGACTCATGGTTTGATATCGCATTAAAAGACGATGATGCGGCAGCTGACTTCGAACAAATTATTGAACAACATGCTGAAATAAAAGCAACGTTCGAGAAGAAGTTAGAAATTAAACGTCAGAAAATTATCCAAGGTGATGATTTACAACCTGGTGTATTAAAAGTCGTTAAAGTTTACTTAGCAGTGAAACGTCATATCCAACCAGGTGATAAAATGGCTGGTCGTCACGGTAACAAAGGTGTTATCTCGACTATCCAACCGGTTGAAGATATGCCATATGATGAAAACGGTACGCCGGTAGACATCGTATTGAACCCGCTAGGTGTACCATCACGTATGAACATCGGTCAGATCCTTGAAACTCACTTAGGCATGGCAGCCCATGGTTTAGGTGTGAAGATTGACCGCATGATTAAAGAGCAAGAAGAAGTGTCTAAACTTCGTAGCTTCTTGAGCGAGGTTTATAACCTTGGTACAAGTCGTCAAGAAGTGGACATTGATAGCTTCACTGATCATGAAATCAAACGTCTTGCAGAAAATTTACGTAAAGGTGTACCTGTTGCAACACCAGTATTTGATGGTGCTACTGAAGCAGAAATCAAAGAAATGTTGTTGTTAGCTGATATTCCAGAAAGCGGTCAAATTACTTTATTTGACGGTCGTACTGGTCGTGCATTCGAACGTCCTGTAACAGTAGGTTACATGTACATGCTGAAACTGAATCACTTAGTTGATGATAAAATGCATGCACGTTCTACTGGTTCTTACTCACTTGTTACGCAGCAACCATTGGGCGGTAAAGCTCAGTTTGGTGGCCAGCGCTTCGGTGAGATGGAAGTCTGGGCATTAGAAGCATATGGTGCAGCGTATACGCTACAAGAAATGCTTACAGTTAAATCTGATGATGTTAACGGCCGTACTAAGATGTATAAAAACATCGTTGACGGTGACCATAGAATGGAGCCAGGCATGCCTGAGTCATTCAACGTATTGTTGAAAGAAATCCGTTCACTTGGTATTAATATCGAGTTAGAAGAAAACGAGTAAGCACTAGGCCATGCTCAACGATACGCAGGATAAAGTATCGTTGTCTGTGCTATTTGCATCGTGTTAGTTAGGTTGACCCAGTAACGGCTTGGTTACTGGGTCTTAAGACCCACTCCGAAGGGAGAAAAATGTGAAAGACTTATTAAAGTTTCTAAAGCAACAAAATAAAACCGAAGAGTTCGATAATATTCGAATTGGTTTAGCGGCACCTGATATGGTTCGTTCTTGGTCATTTGGTGAAGTTAAAAAGCCAGAAACCATTAACTACCGTACATTCAAACCTGAGCGTGATGGTTTGTTCTGTGCAAGAATCTTTGGCCCGGTAAAAGATTATGAATGCTTATGTGGTAAATATAAGCGTCTTAAGCACCGTGGTGTAATTTGTGAAAAATGTGGCGTTGAAGTGACATTGGCTAAAGTACGTCGTGAGCGTATGGGTCACATCGAACTTGCTTCTCCTGTTGCACACATCTGGTTCCTTAAATCACTACCGTCACGTATCGGCTTAATGCTAGATATGACGTTACGTGATATAGAACGTGTACTATATTTTGAATCATATGTAGTCACCGAACCAGGTCTAACGACCCTTGAGCGTCGTCAGTTATTAACTGAAGAAGAGTATTTAGATTCGCTAGAAGAACACGGTGACGAGTTCGAAGCGAAAATGGGTGCTGAAGCTATCTATGACTTACTAAAAATCTTAGATGTTGGTCAAGACGTCTCTGAAATGCGTGAAGAGTTGCCTTCAATCAATTCAGAAACGAAACGTAAAAAGATCACTAAGCGTCTAAAATTGCTTGAATCATTCATGTTATCTGGTAACAAGCCAGAGTGGATGATTATGACAATATTACCTGTATTGCCACCTGATCTTCGTCCACTAGTACCACTAGATGGCGGACGTTTTGCGACCTCTGATCTAAATGACTTGTATCGTCGTGTTATCAACCGTAATAACCGTTTGAAGCGTCTTCTAGACCTAGCAGCACCGGATATTATTGTTCGTAACGAGAAGCGTATGTTACAAGAAGCGGTCGATGCGTTACTTGATAACGGTCGTCGTGGTCGTGCAATTACGGGTTCTAACAAACGTCCACTAAAATCACTTGCCGATATGATCAAAGGTAAGCAAGGTCGTTTCCGTCAGAACTTATTGGGTAAACGAGTTGATTACTCTGGTCGTTCAGTTATTACCGTAGGTCCTACGTTACGTTTGCACCAGTGTGGTTTACCTAAGAAAATGGCACTTGAGTTATTCAAGCCGTTTATCTATGGCAAGCTTGAAGCACGCGGTTTAGCGACAACCATTAAAGCTGCCAAAAAATTAGTAGAACGTGAAGCGCCGGAAGTGTGGGATGTATTGGATGATGTTATCCGTGAACACCCCGTGTTACTTAACCGTGCACCAACACTTCACAGACTCGGTATTCAAGCATTTGAACCGATCCTAATTGAAGGTAAAGCCATCCAATTGCATCCATTGGTTTGTGCGGCATATAACGCCGATTTCGATGGTGACCAAATGGCGGTACACGTTCCATTAACGATTGAAGCCCAATTAGAAGCTCGCTCGTTAATGATGTCTACCAATAACATCTTATCACCAGCTAACGGTGAGCCAATTATCGTTCCTTCACAGGATGTTGTATTAGGCTTGTACTATTTAACACGTGACCGTGTTAATGGTAAAGGTGAAGGCATGGTCTTCACTTCACCGCACGAAGCTGAAAAAGCTTACCGTACTGAAGCTGCAGAACTACATGCACGTGTTAAAGTGCGTATCACTGAATTTGAAGTGAACGAAGCCGGTGAAAAAGTAGAAAAAGTTAGTATAAAAGACACCACCGTTGGTCGTGCAATATTATCTCTAATCTTGCCTAAAGGTTTGGATTTTGAAGTAATTAACCAGCCAATGAAGAAAAAACAAATCTCGAATTTGTTGAACGTGTCTTACCGTACGCTAGGCTTGAAAGATACTGTTATCGTAGCTGACCAAATCATGTATACCGGTTTCCATTACGCGATGATCGCGGGTGCGTCGGTTGGTATCAATGATATGGTAATCCCTGCTGCGAAAAAAGATATCATCGAAGATGCAGAAGCAGAAGTCGTTGAGATCCAGGAACAATTCCAGTCTGGTCTTGTTACCGCAGGTGAGCGCTACAATAAAGTAATCGATATCTGGTCTACTGCGAACGAAAAAGTCGCTAAAGCGATGATGGATAATCTTGAAAAAGAAACGGTTATCAATGCTCAAGGCGAAGAAGAACAACAAAGCTCGTTTAACTCTGTTTATATGATGGCTGATTCTGGTGCTCGTGGTAGTGCTGCTCAGATTCGTCAGTTAGCAGGTATGCGTGGTCTGATGGCGAAACCAGATGGTTCAATCATCGAGACACCAATCACGGCAAACTTCCGTGAAGGTCTAAACGTACTTCAGTACTTTATCTCTACTCACGGTGCGCGTAAAGGTCTTGCCGATACAGCACTTAAAACAGCTAACTCCGGTTACTTAACTCGTCGTTTAGTTGACGTTGCACAAGATTTGGTTATCACCAACAGCGATTGTGGCACGTTAGAAGGTGTCATCATGACACCACTAATCGAAGGTGGTGATGTTGTTGAGCCGTTGCGTGAGCGTGTACTAGGTCGTGTCGTTGCCGTTGATGTAATCAAGCCAGGTACCGAAGACGAAGTATTAGTTAAGCGTAATGTCTTACTCGACGAAGCGTTAGTTGACATGCTTGAAGCAAACTCAGTAGACCAAATGGTTGTTCGCTCTGTTATCACGTGTGATAACGATCACGGTGTATGTGAAAACTGTTACGGTCGTGATCTTGCTCGTGGTGAAATGGTTGGTCGTGGTGAATCGGTTGGTGTTATTGCAGCGCAGTCTATCGGTGAACCAGGTACACAGTTAACCATGCGTACGTTCCACATCGGTGGTGCGGCATCAAGAGCTTCAGCTGAAAACAGCGTTGCGGTTAAAACTAACGGTACGTTAAAACTTCATAACTCTAAATCAGTACGTAATCAAGAAGGCAAGTTAGTTATTGTTTCTCGTTCTACTGAATTAACTGTGATTGATGATCAAGGCCGTGAGAAAGAGCGCTATAAAGTGCCTTACGGTGCGACCTTATCGGTAGATGATGGTGCGACAGTTACCGGCGGCGATGTTGTTGCTAACTGGGACCCGCATAGTCACCCAATCATTACAGAACGTCCTGCGAAGATCTCTTTTGCGGATGTTGATGATACCAATACAGAAACACAAACCGATGATTTGACTGGTTTAAGCCGTATCGTTGTCAAAGACTTATCTAAGGCAAATGCAAAAGAGCCGAAGTTAATCTTAGAAGCGGGCGAAAACTCACTACAGGAAATCCGTTTACCAAGCTTTACGACTATCGTTGCCACCAATGGCATGATGGCAGTAGAAGGTGACGTATTAGCGCGTATTCCTCAGGAAGGTTCAAAGACTCGAGATATTACCGGTGGTCTACCACGTGTTGCTGACTTGTTCGAAGCACGTAAGCCCAAAGAGCCAGCAATCCTAGCGGAAGTTTCCGGTATGATCGGCTTTGGTAAAGAAACCAAAGGTAAGAAACGTCTAATGATTACTCCACCAGAGGGTGATCACTATGAAGAGATGATCCCTAAATGGCGTCAACTGAACGTATTTGAAGGTGAAACAGTTTCACGCGGTGAAGTTATCGCTGATGGTCCTGAATCACCGCATGATATCTTACGTTTACGTGGGGTAAGTGCTGTTTCTAATTATATCGTGAACGAAGTTCAAGAAGTTTATCGCCTACAAGGTGTTAAAATCAACGATAAGCACATCGAAGTTGTTATTCGTCAGATGCTCCGTAAGTGTATGATCACCGATGCTGGTGATTCACAATTCTTAGTGGGTGAGCAACTAGAAGTTTCACAAGTGAAGATTGCGAATCGTGAACTTGAAAATGCAGGCAAAGTCGGTGCTAAGTATGAAATCCAATTATTGGGTATCACCAAAGCATCACTATCAACTGAGTCATTTATCTCAGCTGCATCGTTCCAAGAAACAACACGAGTATTAACCGAAGCAGCAGTACAGGGTAAAGAAGATGATTTACGTGGCTTGAAAGAGAACGTAATCGTTGGACGCTTAATCCCTGCTGGAACAGGTTTTGCTTATCATCAGAAGCGTGCAGCTCGTAAAGCCGCACAATTCACTGCAGAAGATTTATCGGTTTCAGCTGACGAAGCTCAGTTGGCATTAACAGAAGCATTGAATGCTAGTGTTAATATGCCTACTGGCGACGAAGAGTAATCGATAGTCATTGAGGTCTAGTGCTTGACATTTGAGCATTAGATCTTTAATATTCCGCGACCCGAAATTAGGTTAATCCCTACGGTCGCGGTTTTTTAGTTTATGAGATAGAGCAATTTCATACACTTTTTATATTGTTGGCGCATGTTGCGTCAGCTTAATTTATTTACTCAGGAGCTCGTTAATGGCAACAGTTAACCAGTTAGTGCGTAAGCCTCGTAAGAAGCCAGTTGAGAAATCAAATGTCGCTGCTTTACAAGCTTGTCCACAACGTCGTGGTGTATGTACTCGTGTATATACAACTACGCCAAAGAAACCAAACTCTGCATTACGTAAAGTTTGTCGTGTACGTTTAACCAACGGTTTTGAAGTTTCTTCATACATCGGTGGTGAAGGTCACAACCTACAAGAGCATAGCGTGGTATTAATCCGCGGTGGTCGTGTTAAAGATTTACCAGGTGTTCGTTATCACACAGTTCGCGGTACATTAGATTGTGCTGGTGTAAGTGATCGTCGCCAAGCCCGTTCTAAGTACGGCGCGAAAAGGCCTAAGTCTTAACGGTTCTCCGTTAGTAAGGCCAAACTATTAATATTATAAGTTTTGGGATATTACCTGAAATTTCTACGGAGAATTTAAGATGCCAAGAAGAAGAGTTGTAGGACAACGAAAAATCCTACCAGATCCAAAGTTTAAATCAGAATTGCTTGCTAAATTCATGAATGTCGTAATGCTCGACGGCAAAAAATCAACAGCTGAAAAGATCGTTTATGGCGCGCTTGACATTGTTGCTGAAAAAACTAGCAAACCACATCTAGAAGTATTTGAAATTGCACTAGAGAACATCCGCCCAACCGTCGAAGTTAAGTCTCGTCGTGTAGGTGGTTCAACGTACCAAGTACCAGTTGAAGTTCGTCCAGTTCGTCGTAATGCTCTAGGTATGCGTTGGTTAGTTGAAGCTTCGCGTAAACGTGGCGAGAAGTCTATGGCTCAACGCCTAGCTGCTGAGATGCTTGATGCGTCTGAAAACAAAGGTTCTGCGGTTAAGAAACGTGAAGACGTTCACCGTATGGCCGAAGCCAACAAAGCGTTCGCGCATTACCGTTGGTAATTCGGGGTTATTATGGCTCGTAAAACTCCTATTCAACGCTATCGCAATATTGGTATTGTCGCGCATGTAGATGCAGGCAAAACCACTACGACCGAGCGCGTATTGTTCTACACTGGTCTATCTCACAAAATTGGTGAGGTACATGATGGTGCTGCCACCATGGACTGGATGGAACAAGAACAGGAACGAGGCATAACTATAACCTCCGCTGCAACCACCTGCTTTTGGCAGGGGATGCAGCAACAATTTGAACAGCATCGCATCAATATAATCGATACTCCTGGACACGTAGACTTCACGATTGAAGTTGAGCGTTCTTTGCGTGTACTCGATGGTGCGGTGGTGGTTTTTTGTGGTTCTTCAGGTGTTGAACCGCAATCAGAAACAGTATGGCGCCAAGCTGACAAATACCAAGTGCCACGTATAGTATTTGTCAATAAAATGGACCGTGCTGGGGCTAATTTTGATCGGGTTGTAGAACAAATTCGCAACCGTTTAGGGGCACAGTGTGTGCCTATCCACCTTAATATTGGTGCCGAAGAAAACTTTTCTGGTGTTATTGACCTGATAAAAATGAAAGCGATTAACTGGAACGAAGCCGATAAAGGCATGACCTTTGGTTATGAAGATGTCCCAGCTGATTTATTGTCACGTGCACAAGCCTTGCGTATCGAACTTGTCGAAGCAGCTGCTGAAGCAACGGATGAGTTGATGGATAAATATCTTGAAGGCCAAGAGCTTACCGAAGATGAAATAAAAGCAGGTTTACGTAAGCGTACACTCAATAATGAGATTGTATTAGCAACCTGCGGTTCAGCATTTAAGAACAAAGGCGTCCAAGCGGTTCTTGATGCAGTCATTGAGTTTTTACCTTCGCCTGAAGAAGTAAAGCCAATTACGGGTATCCTTGACGACAAAGATGAAACCGAAGCAACTCGTCCTGCAAATGACGATGCTCCTTTCTCGGCATTAGCCTTTAAAATTGCAACAGACCCATTCGTCGGTACATTGACTTTTTTCCGCGTCTACTCAGGCGTCGTCAATACGGGTGATACTATATATAACCCTGTTAAAGGTAAACGTGAACGGTTTGGTCGCATTGTACAAATGCATGCCAATAATCGTGAAGAAATTAAAGAAGTCCGCGCGGGCGATATTGCTGCTGCGATTGGGCTTAAAGACGTGACAACAGGTGACACACTGTGTGACGCAAATAATAAAATTACGCTTGAACGAATGGACTTCCCAGAGCCAGTTATCTCAATCGCTGTTGAGCCACGCTCGGTCCCTGATCAAGAAAAGATGGCCATCGCGTTGAATAAGTTGGCAGCAGAAGACCCATCGTTTAAAGTACATACCGATGAAGAGTCAGCACAGACTATTATCTCTGGTATGGGTGAACTACACTTAGATATCATCGTAGATCGTATGAAACGTGAGTTTGGTGTGCAATGTAATGTGGGTAAACCGCAAGTTGCATATCGAGAAACAATCCGTTCTAGTGTTCAAGTTGAAGGTAAGTTTGTTCGTCAAACAGGCGGTAAGGGCCAGTTTGGACATGTTTGGTTGAAGGTTGAGCCACAAGAAGAAGGTGCCGGCTACGAATTCGTTAATGCGATTGTCGGTGGTGTAGTACCTAAAGAATTTATACCTGCTGTAGACAAAGGTTGCCAAGAACAAATGCAATCTGGTGTATTAGCAGGTTATCCCATGTTAGATATAAAAGTCACACTGTATGATGGTTCTTATCATGATGTTGACAGTTCTGAGATGGCATTTAAAATTGCAGGATCTATGGGTTTCAAGAAGGGTGTACTCGATGCATCTCCTGTACTCTTAGAGCCTACGATGAAAGTAGAAGTAACCACTCCAGAAGAGTGGATGGGTGATGTTGTCGGCGATCTTAATCGACGTCGAGGCATGATCGAAGGTATGGAAGAGGGTGTAGCAGGTATCAAGATTGTTCGTGCTAAAGTGCCACTTTCAGAAATGTTTGGATATGCAACTGACTTGCGTTCTGCAACGCAAGGTCGTGCGTCCTATTCGATGGAATTCTTTAATTACTCTGAAGCGGCTAGTAATGTCGCCAAAGCAATTATCGAACGACGTCAATAATCTTAATAGAGAGTTCGGTCCGGTCTAATTCATTTATGGGTCGGGCTTTTTAACTAGGAAACGAGAAAAATGGCAAAGCAAAAGTTTGAACGTAATAAACCCCATGTAAACGTCGGTACTATCGGCCACGTCGATCACGGTAAAACAACTCTTACAGCGGCAATCACGTCGGTATTAGCAAAGACTTACGGCGGTTCTGCTCAAGCATTCGATCAAATCGATAATGCTCCAGAAGAACGCGAGCGCGGTATCACTATCTCTACGTCACACGTAGAATATGATACGCCATCACGTCACTATGCACACGTTGATTGTCCAGGACACGCCGATTATGTTAAAAACATGATCACTGGTGCTGCTCAAATGGACGGTGGTATCTTAGTTGTTGCTGCTACTGATGGTCCTATGCCACAAACTCGTGAGCATATCTTGTTAGGTCGCCAAGTTGGTATTCCTTACATGATCGTTTTCATGAACAAATGTGACATGGTTGATGATGAAGAATTACTAGAACTAGTAGAAATGGAAGTTCGTGAACTTCTTACAGAATACGAATTCCCAGGTGATGATTTACCAGTAATCCAAGGTTCTGCATTAAAAGCGCTTGAGGGTGACCCGGTATGGGAAGCTAAAATCGTTGAGCTAGCTGAAGCACTTGATAACTACATTCCAGAGCCAGAGCGTGATGTAGACAAGCCTTTCATTCTTCCAATCGAAGATGTTTTCTCAATCTCAGGTCGTGGTACAGTTGTAACCGGTCGTGTTGAGCAAGGTATTGTTAAAGTTGGTGAAGAAGTAGAAATCGTTGGTATCAAAGATACAGTTAAAACGACTTGTACTGGTGTTGAAATGTTCCGTAAATTGCTTGACGAAGGTCGTGCAGGCGAGAACGTTGGTGTTCTATTACGTGGTACTAAGCGTGAAGACGTAGAACGTGGTCAAGTATTAGCGAAGCCAGGTTCAATCAACCCACATACTAAATTCGAAGCTGAAGTATATATCTTAAGCAAAGATGAAGGTGGTCGTCATACTCCATTCTTCAAAGGTTATCGTCCACAGTTTTACTTCCGTACAACTGACGTAACAGGCGCTGTAGAGCTTCCTGAAGGCGTAGAGATGGTAATGCCAGGCGACAACTTGAAATTTGTTGTTGAACTGATTGCTCCAATCGCGATGGACGAAGGTTTACGCTTCGCAATCCGTGAAGGTGGCCGTACAGTTGGTGCTGGTGTTGTATCTAAAATTCTATAATTTTAGATAACCAATAGTTTAAAAAAGACCGCCTGATGGCGGTCTTTTTGTATGT
>JAQXDG010000087.1 GCA_029251505.1 Glaciecola sp.
ATTCTCAATAGCATTATTATCTGGGTCGTCAATTATTGAAGGAATAAACGAGTGAGAAAAATTGTATTCGGTCTTATGGCTAGTATGTTGTGCATGTCTATTGCTACGACCTATGCAAGCGCCAATCCAACTGCTGCGAACCCAGAGTCCCTTAATATCTATTCAGCGCGAAATGAAGCCTTGATTAAGCCGTTGTTAGATCAATTTGCGTCGCAACACAATGTCACCATCAACCTTGTGACTGGAAAAGCGGATGCGTTATTAGCCCGAGCTAAGAGTGAAGGGCAATTTTCTCCTGTCGATATTATTATCACGACTGACGTCGGACGATTAGCTCGAGCTAAATCGCAAGGATTAACCCAGCCTATTACCGCCACATTACCTGCGTTTGCGACGTTACAAGATCCACAACAACATTGGGTCGCTCTCACCACGCGTAATCGTCCTATTATTATCAATCCTAGCAATATTGCGGAAGGTGAAATAACGCGCTATGAAGATCTCATCAAGCCTGAATATAAAGGTCGTGTGTGCGTGCGTTCTTCAACTAATATTTATAATCAATCGATGGTTGCAGCCATGCTGATGCAACAAGGTGAGGCCGCAACGTTAGCTTGGGCTAAAGGCCTAGTTAATAATTTTGCGCGTCGCCCTAAAGGCGGTGATCGTGACCAGATTAAAGCAATCGTCGCAGGAGTCTGTGATATTGCTCTAGCAAATACTTATTATCTAGCGGCGATGCGCAATGCCGATGCTGATTCGGTCGCTATCGCAAATCAAGTCAAAGTGGTCTGGCCGAACCAATCTGACCGTGGTGTGCACCTGAATATATCTGGTATAGCTGTCGCTAAATATGCCAAAAATACCAAGATGGCTAATCAGTTAATTACGTTTATGCTTGGTCGAGAGGCACAAGATTGGTATGCAAAGACCAACCATGAATATCCGGTTGACCCGGCAATTGAATGGTCTAGTACGCTACAAGCTATGGGCACATTTAAAGCTGAAAGTGTAGAATTAAACGAAGTGGGTGAGCTCAATGCGAAAGCCTTACAGATCATGGATAAAGCCGGTTGGCAATAACTGCTGTGTTTACCTCGTTAGGTCACTCTTTCGTCACTTCGATGTTTGCTGTACTGCGTGATACGTGGTTTGTCAGTGCGCTATGTTTATGCGCGCTGCTTGGCGTACCCATTATTGCGATCTTATGGAGCTTTACTGATATTTCAGTGCCTTTGTGGACACATTTGATTGAAACCAATTTAAGCTTGTATATTGGCAATAGTTTACTGTTAGCGCTTGGTGTAGGTATAGGTAGTGGGGTGTTAGGTGTCAGCTTAGCTTGGTGCGTAACACAATATGAATTTTGGGGACGTAGTTGGTTCCAATGGGCGTTATTGTTACCTTTAGCCATGCCCGCATATATTATGGCATATACGTATACGGGATTATTTGATGACTTGGGATGGTTTGACAGTCGTTCATTAATCGGTGCAATTGCCTTTATGTCACTAGTGTTGTACCCCTATGTCTTCATGCTTGCAAAAACGGCCTTTTCTGGGCAACAACAACAATATCAAGAAGTCGCAGCGACATTAGGTGTTACACGTTCGGCTTATTTTCTTAAAATCGCGTTACCCATCGCCCGACCTGCAGTATTAACGGGTGTGGCACTTGCTATGATGGAAGCGTTAGCTGATTATGGTACCGTCGCATTTTTTGGCATCTCCACGTTTACTACGGGGATATTTCGAACCTGGTTTGGCATGGGCGAAATGCAATTGGCTAGTCAACTTGCTGGCGGTTTGGCATTATTTGTATTAGTTGTGTTAGGTTTAGAAAAACATAGCCGTCGTAATATGCGATTTTATCAGACCCAAGATCTACCAGTGAATAAAGACACCAGTGCCCGTGCTCGATCCACGAAATCTGCCTCGGTACAGTCTTCACTCAGTCATTACGCATTAAGTGCGTATTGTTTGAGCGTGTTGTTACTGGCCTTTATCGTCCCCGTCACACAGTTATGTGTGTGGGCATTGAGTACCTTAGAGCACATTGACGTCACTGAGTACTGGACACTGTTGCTGAACAGCTTTTCGTTAGCCTTGTTTAGTAGTATTTTGATTGTGTTAATCGCGCTATGTCTGTCTTATGCGCAGCGTTTTGCTAAAACCAAGTCCGTCGGATATTTGACCCAGTTCGCTGCGTTAGGCTACGCAATCCCCGGTACTGTTCTAGCAATAGGTATATTGCAACCGTTTGGGTGGCTTGATGAGCAGCTTAACTATGTATGGTATCAATGGTTTGGCGAATACATTGGTTTAGTGTTTTCGGGGACGTTTGTTGCGTTGTTTTTTGCATATTGTGTTCGATTTTTAAGTGTTGCTGTGCATAACACCCAAACAGGGTTAGAGCGGATCAAGCCGCATATCGATGATGCGGTATTAACCCTAGGACGAGGGCGATTGAGTTTAATGCGTCGTATCCATTTCCCGTTACTGCGCAAAAGCCTTCTGGCAGCGAGTATTTTAGTGTTTGTTGATGTGTTAAAAGAACTACCTGCAACATTAATTTTACGTCCGTTTAATTTTAATACACTCGCTGTTAAAGCTTTTGAGTACGCAGCTGATGAACGATTGATTGCCGCTGCGATGCCATCCGTCACCATCGTTATTATCGGTATTATACCGGTTATCATGTTAACCCGAGCGATGCAGCAAAATTAATTGCGTGTGACTGACCCCTGTTTAAATAAATGAGCCAAGTATTATGTTGAAATTAGAGAATATTCAAATTGCATTGGGTGAAAAACAAATTATCCATGATGTATCTTTGTCTTTGGCGAGTGGGGATATTGGCTGCTTATTAGGTCCTTCTGGTTGTGGCAAAACCACTTTGTTACGTGCAATAGCAGGGTTTATTCCGCTCGTGGCTGGTACAATCCGAATTCAAGGCGAAACCGTCAGTAGTTCGCAACAACATATTGATGTGACGCAGCGAAAAGTAGGCGTGGTATTTCAAGATTTTGCTTTATTTCCGCATTTAACGGTCGGTCAAAATATTGTGTTTGGTTTACATAAGCAAACAACACAACAGCAACAAGCTCGGTTGACTGAGTTATTGGATTTAACTCAATTAACCGACTATGCTGACCAATACCCTCACCAGTTATCAGGTGGACAACAGCAACGTGTCGCGATCGCTCGTGCATTAGCGCCTCGACCTGAAATATTATTACTTGATGAGCCATTTTCTGCACTTGATCCTTCGTTACGAGAATCGTTAGCGCTGGACATTAAAACACTGCTTAAATATGAGGGCGTCACGGCGTTATTGATTACACATGACCAAACTGAAGCGTTTACCATTGCGGATAAAATCGCCGTGATGAATGACGGTCATATTGAACAATACGCCAGTGCTTACGATTTATATCACGAACCGAAAACGTATTTTGTCGCTAATTTTGTCGGAGAAGGGCGTTTTATCCAAGGGCGAGTGGTCGTTGCACCCAACACTCATGGTGTGATTCAAACTGCGTTGGGCGAGTTTGCTGTCCATGAAGAACCCGCTCTTGCAGAATATGAAAAGCAAGCATTGTTGTTGGTACGCCCTGATGATTTTGTTGTTGAGCCGACGAGTCAATATCAAGTGACTGTAATTGGTCGCGCGTTTCGTGGCGCACACATATTGTATACGTTTAGACATGCCGATAGCGGGCAAGATGTCTTGTGTTTATTACCTAGTCACCATGACTATCAAGTCGGTACCGCTGTGGGTATCCGACTTGAATTAGAGCATGTTATTTATTTTTAAGCTAACGGCGCTAACTTAAAAGTTAACGCGGTAGCCGATTTGAATGGTACGTGGTTTACCCGTTTGGATTGCACCGTGTTGGCGAGTAGCAATGTAAGTTTTATCTAATACATTATCCATGACAGCATATATCTGCTGCGTATTATCAATACTATATTGTGCCGAGAGATTGACCACGGTGCGACGAGCAATACCATTACTCGCGTCGATAACGCCAGTGCCTGCTTGAGTGCGCATTTCGTCTAACATTTGCACTGAAGCGAGCACCTGCCAGTTATACCCTTTGACACCTGATTCAACTTGTATCACTGTTTGTGGCAGATAAGGCAAGTCGTCCCCACGAGATACTGAACCCCATGATGCTAAATCTGACTCAAAACTTTCATCAAAAGTGGCGTTAGAATAAGTGTAATTAATATTCAATGGAATTTGTACTGCGCCAACTTGCCATGCCTGTTGTAAGCTGAGTTCAATCCCATCTATGCTGACTTTACCGGCATTATATTGATTGCCAATTAAAGAATCATCGCAACCTTGGCTTGCGGTACAGTTACCGTGTAAGTTGTCTAAACGAGTAGAAAACGCAATCGCTTCAATCTGTAAATCTTTGTCATTAAAACGCACACCAGATTCAGCATTCCAACCATCTTCAATTTCAGCATTTTGATTCCCCGGTGCTGGGGGGGCAAATGACCGTTGCACACCTGCTAGAAAGACCCAATCATCATTTAACTGGTACGTTACGCCTAGCGCTGGTAATAACGCATCGACAGTATTACTGCGAACCATTGGCGCTGAACTGCGCTGTGGATCCGCTGTACCCCATTCCTCTCTGGTTAACTTGACATCTTCATAGCGTAATCCACCTTTGAATGTCAGATCGGCTATTTCCCACGTGTCATGGATAAACAAACTCGTTGCGGTAGCGCTATCAATGCGATTGGAATCAGTACCAGGAATGCCTTTACTGCTAAGTAACATGGTTTGGTCGGTATTGAGAGTGAATTTATCGACCCATTGATAGCGGTCCATGTCATCTTTATGCAAGCGCAGTCCAAAACGTATATCATGATCGCCAGTGCGATAAGCGAGTTCACCCTGGATCCCTTGGGCGCTGTAACTTCGGTTATTTGCTTTAATTTGTACTTCGGGTAGCTCGCTGTTAGTGTAAGTACCATTATCTATTTGTGCTGCAATGGATTCGGCACCACTGCCTAAACTAAAACCACCAACCTTACTCGTTTTGTACCAATTACGGGCAAAGTCATTGCTATACGCAATAATACTCACGTCACTGTTAGCTGAAATGATGTAATCATAATGCACTGATAGATGGGTGTGGTCCGTTGTCATTTCATCGAGTTGCGACGCACTGTAACGTTGATATGGATTTTCAGCGTAGTCATCGTCTAATAACCCTAAATACGTTTCGTCTGAGGTTTCTTCAGAGTACTTAGCTTTGAATTCTAAATGGTGTTGCTGCTCGGTACCTAAATAAGTATCCAATTTAACCATTGCATCGGTTTTTTCAAATCCAGTGTCTTGACCGGAATTTAGATCTTTAAAACCATCAGCGCCATAATGAAATACTTCCGCCATTGCACCACTAGAATCATTCCGACCGCCGACAACGCCATGTACTTTACGGTAAGCATCACTGCCTAAGGCAACATCGAACTTACCCGCGAACGGGGCATCAGGTGTTGCTGTGGATAGTAAATTAATGACACCTCCAGAAGTGCGCGGGCCATATTTGACACTTGAAGACCCTTTTAAAATTTCAATGGCACTCATGCGTCCAATCGTTGGAAAATAATATGCTGCAGGGGAGGCATAGGGAGCCGGGGCTGCTAATACACCATCTTCGAGTACGGTGATTTTTTCTGAACGGTCTGCTGAGTTTCCGCGCATGCCAATATTAGGTCGCAAGCCATACCCGTCTTCTTCTACAAAATACACACCTGGCGCTTTGGCTAAGATGCGATTGATATCGGTAATGGCGTAATTATTTAATGTGTCCTGGTCAATATAACTGCCTGAACCCGGTGTCGAATTAATTGCCGCTTTTGAGCCGAGGATAGAAATTTGCTCAATTGTGTCATTACTTTTCTGCGTATCGGTAATAGCTGCATTGGCATGCCCTAGAGTGAATGAACAAAGAGAAGAAATAGCAATAGCGAGGGTAGTACGTTTCATTTTCATCCTTATGAAGAACAATTAATAGAGAGTAATTAAGTCAAGATTGCGCAATTTAAACATTAATCTAAATGAGAATCAATCTCAATTGCGTTTATTTTTTTGAGAAGGGGATTTTGTAACCAAAAGTTAATAAATTCAATTTGCTGCCGTTAAGTATGTAATTGTATTTGCATTCATGGACGGTATGCATGTTTTCTAGCGTTAAATCATCAGTGGTGACAATTATCTTGTTGTTGGTTGTGAGCTTGACCGCAGTGGTAATGGGATTTGTGTTAATCGAATATGAAAAATTATATTCCGATGTGGTTGAGGATAATCTGTCTGGTTTAAGCCAAAATTTTTCCCAAGAATTATTACCTATTCTCACATCCACCCAATCTGAAAAAGCCAAACAGATCAGTATCAAAGATACATTAATGAATTTAGATGCGTATAAAAGTGTATTTAAAGCGAAAGTATTCGGGATTGATACTGCCATAATACAAAGCTATGTAGGACCCGCTGGTAAACAAGATATTTTACGACTAAACAAAATCGATCAAATCGATATGCCCCTCACGGATGACGGTATTAAGATTGCTGATGGATTTATGTTTGCAACAAAAAGAATCGGCGAATCTCCCTTTGCACTTGGCTATATACAAGTGGTGGTTGATCTGCGAGGTCCTTTATCAGCGAGTAAATTGAGCTTGCTATCACAAACCTTATCGACCATATTTATTGCTACTGCAGTAGTCATGACCATTGCTATTTTGTTATTAAACCGACTACTCCAAACATTATCGAGGCCCTCCTCTTTTACAAAGCAAATTGATTCGGCAAAAAATTATTCGTTGAGGTTTAGTGCGGCGGGCAATAACGAAGTCGTGCTGTTAGGTAAAAATATCAACAGCATGCTCGACACAATCAATCTTGAACTAGAAAAAAACAAATCTCACACCAAGACATTAGAAGCACAGCAAGAAACGATGACTAAACTGGCAAACTATGATGCCTTAACGGGACTCCCTAATCGCCAATTTATTATGGATACACTGCGCTATAAGTTAGCCGAAGCACGCCGCAATAATCTTGACGTCGCTTTGTTGTTTTTTGATTTGGATGGATTTAAAAGCATTAACGACTCTTTAGGACATGAAGCGGGCGATCATGTGTTAGTTGAAGTGGCTAAACGAGTGAACGATTTGATGCGCGATGGCGACTTAGTATCGCGTTTAGGTGGCGATGAGTTTTTAATTGTGCCTGAATCCGAACCGACGCAAAGTGAATTAACAGCAATATGTCAGCGCATTTTAAAAACAGTCGATCAACCGATCGTGATAAAAGGAGTTGAACTCAGGGTAGGCTTAAGTATTGGCATTGCCAAAGCTATCGATGTTAACTATGACCTAACGGATTTAGTTGGTAATGCCGATGTTGCTATGTACCGATCGAAAACGAATGGACGTGGAACTTATACGATGTTTAGCAGTGACTTGATTGAAGACTACAAACGTAAATTATTAATCACTAACAGCATCGCGAGGGCAATTGAAGAGCAAGAGTTTACATTATATTACCAAGCCAAAATTAATCGTGATGGTTTATTAATGGGCTTTGAAGCACTGATTCGGTGGTTGCATCCCTCTCTGGGGATGATTTCTCCTGGAGAGTTTATTCCAATAGCTGAACAAGGTGGTAAAGTTCATGTGATTTCGCGTTGGGTTATTACCCAAGTATGCAAAGAAATGCAGGTTATCCAAACGCTGACAAACCGAGATTTACGGATATCTTTGAACCTCTCAGCGCACGATTTACATGCTGCTGATCTCTATGATTTTGTCAAAAAAGAAATCGATCATTATTGTATTAATCCTAAATTGTTAGAATTTGAAATCACTGAATCTGCCTATTTGGAAAGCTTTCAATCTTCGAATGAGTGCTTGAAAAAATTGGGTGACTTAGGCTGTTCGATTGCGTTGGATGATTTTGGTACTGGGTATTCAAGTTTGAGTTATTTGACACAAATAAAAATCGACACCTTAAAAATCGACCAACAATTTGTCAAAGAAATTGATTACTCAAGTCGAAGTCGCTTAGTCACCAGTACGGTCATTGATTTAGCCAAAAGCTTAAACTTAACGATTTGCGCTGAAGGGATAGAAAGTCGAATTCAACAATCTTATTTGACCGAGCTTGGTTGTGATTATTATCAAGGTTTTTTGTATAGCAAACCACTCCCATTAGAAGAGTTATTTGCGGTTGACTTTAACTTTACTGCTGAGTTTGTGGAAGACTCGGAAGTTAACTTGACTAAGGTTGAAAACGTGTATACGTTTTAATTGTGATTAATTGGCGTGATTGCTGTTTATATGCTTAGATTACAAGACTATTTAAGGGATTAATTAGCTTGTCACGACTCACGTTGAATCAAATGCTGATCATTATGACGCTTATCACTAGCTCCTGCATTTG
>JAQXDG010000054.1 GCA_029251505.1 Glaciecola sp.
CTCCGTTGCAGGATAAGGCGTACATTCATCAAATATCATGACAATATCTGAGCCTAATTCACGCTGTACTTCGATTGATTTTTCTGGTGTTAAGAGAATTTTCTCGCCGTTAATCGGAGAGCGAAAGGTCACCCCTTCCTCGTTGATCTTACGCATCGCACCTAAGCTAAATACTTGAAAACCACCTGAATCAGTCAGGATCGGTTTATCCCAATGCATAAAGTCATGCAAATCGCCGTGTTGTTGAATAATCCCAGTACCGGGACGCAACATCAAATGAAAGGTATTACCCAAACAAATATGTGCACCCGTTTCAGTCAGTTCTTCAGGCGTCATGCCTTTGACCGTACCATAAGTCCCCACCGGCATAAATGCGGGTGTTTCGACTATGCCTCGTGGAAACACTAACTGTCCACGACGCGCTTTACCTTGGGTAGCAAGAAGTTTAAATTGCACGCAAATATCACCTACTTATCAATAATGGCGCGCATTATAGCAAACTAAAAACCGATACACACCTTATAAAATTATCACTGGAAATATGTGATTAAGCCTTTTCAATGAACATAGAATCACCATAACTAAAAAAGCGATATTCATGTTTAATTGCCTCTGCGTAAGCATGCATCACATTATCTTGCCCAGCTAATGCGCTAATGAGCATCATTAAGGTTGATTCAGGTAAATGAAAATTGGTAAACATCGCGTCCACCACTTTAAAGTTAAAGCCTGGATAAATAAAAATACAGGTGTCTTCGTAGAAAGGCACTATTAATTCATTCGTCTCATCGGCTTTTTTTGCAGCTGATTCAAGTGAACGCATCGAGGTCGTCCCGACTGCAATCACGCGTTTTCCTGCAGCTTTGGTCGCTTTAATTGCAGCAACAACGTTTTCTGGTACTTCCGCGTATTCGGCATGCATCACATGTTCTTCGACATTATCCACTTTGACCGGTTGAAATGTGCCGGCGCCGACATGCAAGGTCACAAATTCAATCTGGACACCTTTATCTTGCAACTGAGCCAGTATGGCGTCATCAAAATGCAATCCAGCCGTTGGTGCGGCTACCGCGCCTGGCTTTTCGTTATATACGGTTTGATAGCGCTCTTTATCGCTGTCCTCATCAGGTCTGTCTATATAAGGTGGCAATGGCATGTGTCCATGTGCTTCCAGTAATTCCAGTACCGTTTGCTCACCGGCAAAAGACAATTCAAACAACGCATCATGACGCCCTATCATGGTGGCTTCAATCGCATTTTCTAATAGTAACGTCGCACCGGGTTTTGGTGATTTACTGGCTCGAACATGCGCAAGTACGCGATGGTCATCCAACATACGCTCGACGAGAACTTCAACTTTACCACCGGTGGATTTTTGACCAAGTAAACGAGCCGGGATGACACGGGTATTATTAAAAATTAATAGATCGCCAGCATCCACAAATTGCAGCATATCAGTAAATGCATGATGTCCTAACGCGCCAGTCACCCCATCTAAATGCAATAAGCGTGAGGCGGTGCGCTGCTCAGTAGGATATTTAGCAATGAGTTGTTCGGGTAATTCAAAAGCAAAATCTGACGTTTTCATTTATTTATTATCAACATAATTAAAAAGATAAAAGCATAGTGATATTGTACCCAATGCACTTAACTCTTGCCAAACTCAATTTTACGTTAGCATTCGTGCCTTACTACTCATTACATATGAAAACCCATACGCATGTATTGCATGCCATACAGTGCAAAAGTAAACAGCGTCTAATATTTAAGATGAAATATGTGTTTTCCTATGTATGTTTAGACCACGCCGTAAGTGGGCTTTTTTTTGCCCGTAATTTAGTCTTGTTAGTAAAATAATTAAATCACTTGATTTTATCACACAGATCTCGGTTAATAGGCGTTCTTAATGGAGAGGATAAGAATGCTGATTTGGCACAAACTCAAAAAAAGACTAGTGCGGGTTTTCTCCGAAACTAGCTGGTACACCATTGTATTTGCATTATTTTTTTATTCGGCATCATCATGGTATTTTCTGCACCTTGCAGGAGAAACAGCGCTAACTAATCATACTGACTTTATTTATTGGCTGATTGTCACCGGCTCCACCGTCGGGTATGGTGATTTATCACCTAGTTCAAGTGCAGGTAAATTATTAGTTGCTTTGTATATTATCCCGTTAGGGCTAAGTATTTTTGCATTAATTGTGGGTCGTATTGCGACTTGGGTGTCATATCAGTGGCACAAAGATAACAGAGGATTAAAAGATCATATGGCTGAGAATCACATTATTGTCATGGGCTGGAACGAAGAACGTACCATGCAACTACTCACTTTATTAATCAAAGAAAATGCCCAGAACGACGTCAAAGCAGATATTATTTTATGTGTTAAAAAAGACATTTCTAACCCCTTGCCAGGGCAAATTGATTTTGTCAAAGTGAGCTCATTTAATCGCGATGAAGACATGAATCGTGCATGCGTCAGCGATGCCAAAACCATCTTAATTGATAACCCTGATGATGACATCACCATGACTAGTGCGCTATATTGCTCTAAACGTAATCCTAATGCTCATATTGTGGCGTACTTTAATGATGAAAGTTTGGTTGGGTTATTAAAAGACCACTGTCCAAACGTCGAATGTACGCCGAGTGTAGCGGTTGAAATGTTAGTCAAGTCGGCATTTGACCCCGGCTCAAGCTTATTGCATCATGACCTATTAAGTGTTGATGCAGGCCAAGAGCAATACTCAACTATCGTCCCAGATGATACACCGGCAATGGCTGTTGAACATTTGTTTTTCGGCTTAAAATCACATCGCAATGCTATCTTTGTTGGTTTTGCCAAAAGAGGGAATGAAAGTAATATTCATGTTAATCCTGATTTTAGTGAACAAGTCTGCGCTGGCGATCGTATTTTTTATATTGCCAACAAACGTATCAATCATTTTGATTGGACACTATTTCATTAATTCCAATCCACTAAATTAAAGACATTAAAGGAAGTACCCCATGGACACATTATTAGCCTCACTTGTTGGATTAGGTAATTTTGCCTTATATTTTTTTAGTGCTATTGCGCTATTATTCATCTTTAAAATCATCTATGCACTGGTCACACCGCATGATGAATGGCACCTAATCAAAGAACAACAATCATCTGCAGCCGCGATTGCATTTGGTGGTGCATTAATCGGCTTTGCGATTGCATTATCGGGTGCGGCCACCAATGCCGTATCGTTTGGCGACTTTATTATTTGGGCCGTTGTCGCATTATTAGCACAATGCCTCGCATTTCTATTATTACGCTTTACTTTTATGCCCAAAATAGCCGAGCGTATCGAAAATAACGAAGTCTCAGCTGGGATTATGCTAGCGGCAGTATCGTTAGCCGTAGGTCTACTTAACGCCGCCTGCATGACTTATTAGGAGTGAAAAATTCTATGACTAAATCAATTAATGTCGCGAAGTCAGCGACTAAACGAACCGCGCATATCTCCCTGCCCTCCATGCGTAAATGGTTTGCCTTTCGCCCATTAGCCGTGAGTATGAGTGTGGTGTTTTTAAGTGCGTGTGGCGAAGAGCCTGAAATCGCATCGATTTATACCAGTGTGGATGAATGTTCCAGTAACAATCCAAACTATATGCAAGAGTGCAAAGTCGCTTATCAAGAAGCCAAAGATGAAGCGCTGCGCACAGGCCCTAAATTTTTAGGACAAGCCGATTGTGAATTTGAGTTTGGTCAAGATAACTGCGAATATGTAGCACGAGCTGAAGAACAAATACCAGACAACAACAATAACAACGCAAACAACCAAAGCAGTTCAGGTAGCTTTTTTATGCCACTCATGGCGGGCTACATGATGGGTAATATGCTTGGTGGGAATTCACGAAATCGTCAATTTAGCCAACCCATGTACACGTCTAATTCG
>JAQXDG010000112.1 GCA_029251505.1 Glaciecola sp.
CTGTTAGAAACTGCGATCATCAAAGAAAAGCAGCTACTCAACTGGCTTAAAGAAAAAATCGTAGACAATAAACATCAACAACAACAATTTGCACAACATTTAACGATTAAAGCAACGCATACTTTACATTCAGGGGTTTATGTAATTATCAATAAATACACGTGGGAATCCAAACAACAGTTTGGTCCGAGTAAGGTGTTTTTTGTTACTTCTAAATGGGAAATCACTCCCTTAGTATAGTACTCAAGAAGGCGTTACCCTAAATCAGTGTTTAGGTGTTGCGGATCCGGAAAGGTTGTTTGATAAAAAGCTTTTCAATGTCACTGTTCGATACTGCGGCACTGTAATAAAATCCTTGCACGTAATCACAATTGGCGATGTTGATTTTTTCTAGTGCAGCCTTAGTTTCAATCCCTTCTGCAACCACTTTAATATTGAGGTTATGACACGTTTTTACTAAATTGTTGATTAACAATTGTGTATCTTGGTTGTACTCAATATCTTCAAGTAATGCTCGATCTAACTTTAGTACATCTATTGGTAGTTTAGTCAGATACGCAAACGATGAATAGCCCACGCCAAAATCATCAATCGCAATTTTAACCCCTAGGTTTTTTAAGGCATTGAGAGTCTTTGATGTGGCATTTAAATTTTTGATTAAACTGGTTTCAGTCACTTCAATTTCTAGTTTTCGTGGATCGATATTGTATTTGTACAACGCATCTTGGATTGTCTGAACTAATTTGATATTTAATAGTTGGCTAGCTGATACATTAATTGAGAAGGATTGGAGTTCGTGTGAAATCCGCGATAATCGGGCCAGTTCAGCTAAGCCATTGTCTATAACCCAGTCACCAATGTCATTAATCTGCCCATCCGCTTCAACTATATCAATAAACTCACCTGGCGATACCCAACCCAAAGAATCATGCCGCCAGCGTAATAATACCTCGGCACTTTCAATTAGTCCGCTCTCCATTGTGATTTTAGGTTGATATACCAAAGAAAATTGATTCATCTTTAATGCTCGAGTCACGTCGGACTTGATAGTGAATTGGCGTTGTTGTTTCAATAAGTATTGGTTGTTTAACGCCATAAATTCAGAGCTCGCATTAATCAATACAGCGGCTTCTTGCAGGGTTTCAACAATAAAGCTAGTCGTTTTATCCAAGTCGTCAGAGGAAATAAAACTGACGCTCACATCCACTTTTTTATCTTCAATCTGATGCCAACTTTCCTGTTCGATACCCGATACTAAGCGCGAAAAATCAATCTGTACATTTTGTTCATGGCAACCATGAGTGAGTATAATCACTGCGACATCACTAATGCTATAAAGCGAAAATTGTTTACCCCAATGATTCGAAATATACTGTTGTAATTTACTCAACAATGGCTCTAGCGCAACCCCATGACGCTTTAAATCATTGGCATTCGTGAGTTCAAAATAACCGATACTAAATGGAATATTTTCATATACAAAGCTATCAACTGCACCATTGAATTCGTTGATATTATCAAAATATTTGGATTGCTCTAAAGAGGTGTCTTGGCGCAGCTTAGTTTCATAGTGCACAAACGCATTCGCAATTTCTTGCAGCAACACTTTGTTGTCCCAAGGCTTAGTCAAAAACTTAAATGCACTGCCTTGATTCATGACTGCTAACACAGAATCAAAATCAGCATAGCCACTCAAAATTAAAGAGACAACATCAGGACGATTAATTTTTACTTGCGCTAAAAATTCACCACCGTTCATTACGGGCATGCGAAAATCAGATAAGATAACTTGAATAGATTGATCCGCTAACAAGGCTAACCCTTCTAAACCAGACTCAGCAGTAAAAACTTCGTACCCAGCTTGTTTAAACATGCGTCTCATAGACTTTAAAATATTAATTTCATCATCGACGATCAGTATAGTCTGGTTTAGAAGGG
>JAQXDG010000115.1 GCA_029251505.1 Glaciecola sp.
GTAGTCGAAACACCGGTAAATGTTACGCCTATCATTGTAAGTCTGTCAGCAACACAAAACAACATCGCCATATCTCAAATTGATCCTGCTGCTGGTACTGTAAGTATCACTGCATCGGTTACGGATAGCGATGGCTTGAGTGATCATGTCTATACATGGAGTAGTGGAGCTGTATCGAATCAAACGGTGAGTAATGATGGCTTGATAGTGACATTTGACCCGAGTTCAATTTCTGGTTCATCGGTAGATATGGAATTACAAATTACCGATAATGGCACACCAGTAATGACGGTAGTGGATAATGTAGTTCTGAATGTAGTAACCACTAATACTAATACACCAATAAACAATCCAGAGGTTACAACCCCTTCATCGTCTGGGGGGAGTTTGGCCGGCTGGTTGTTGATTCTATTAGGAGGCAGCGCGTTCCTTCGTTATGCAAGACGCTTAAATAGTTATTGATTAAGCTGTCGTAAAAGGGACCCACAAAAAAGCGAGAACCCAGTTATAGGTTCTCGCTTTTTACGTTTAAGTGGGTTACTAACTTAAGTGCTAAATATGTAGCTTATACGTTAAAACGGAAGTGAATGACATCACCATCTTTAACGATATATTCTTTACCTTCAAGACGCCATTTACCCGCATCTTTAGCACCTTGTTCACCGTTACCTGCAATGTAATCGTCAAAACCAACAATCTCAGCACGGATAAAACCTTTTTCAAAATCAGTGTGGATCTTACCAGCAGCTTGAGGCGCCGTAGAACCTTGAGGGAAGGTCCATGCACGGACTTCTTTTACCCCAGCCGTAAAGTAAGTTTGCAGGGTCAATAATTCATAACCACATCGGATCACACGGTTAAGACCTGGTTCATCGAGCCCCATTTCACTTAAAAATTCATTTTTATCTTCATCTTCCAGTTCAGAAATTTCAGATTCAATGGCCGCACATACAGCGACGACAACAGCATTTTCTGCTGCGGCAATTTCTTTTACTATATCCAATAACGGATTATTTTCAAAGCCATCTTCAGCCACGTTTGCAATATACATAGTCGGCTTGATAGTTAAGAAATTCATGTAGCTAATAGCAGCATACTCTTCTTTTTCTAGTGTCACAGAACGCAGCATTTCACCTTCATCAAGGTGTGGCTTGATTTTCTCAAGTACTTTTAATTCAAACTTGGCTTCACTGTCGCCGCCTTTAGCACGTTTAGCTATGCGGTGAATCGCTTTTTCAGTGGTATCTAAATCGGCCAAGGCTAATTCAGTATTGATAATTTCGATATCATCAGCAGGGGATACTTTACCTGAAACGTGAACAATGTTTTCATCATCAAAACAACGCACAACATGGCCAATAGCATCGGTTTCACGGATATTGGCTAGGAATTTATTACCCAGACCTTCACCTTTAGATGCGCCAGCAACTAGACCTGCGATGTCGACAAATTCCATCGTTGTAGGAATAACTTTTTGCGGTTTTACAATTGCTGATAACGCATCAAGACGTAGATCTGGCACCGGGACCACACCTGTATTTGGCTCAATGGTACAAAACGGAAAGTTAGCGGCTTCTATACCGGCTTTCGTCAGTGCGTTAAATAAGGTTGATTTACCAACGTTGGGTAAACCAACAATGCCACATTTAAATCCCATGGGAGTATTCCTATCGTTATTCAGCCGAAAAGCTGTGTAAGCGCTGCTGAGCAGCAACTAAATCTTCTTTAATTAATATTTCAGTACTGCGGATTGCTTCATCAATCGCAGCATCGATTTTTTCTTGTTCGTTTTGTGGGGCTTTGCCTAATACATAACCCGTTACGCGGCTTTTATGACCCGGATGGCCAATACCGATGCGTAAGCGGATGAAATCTTTTTGATTGCCCATGCGTGCAACGATATCACGAATGCCGTTTTGACTTGAGCTACCACCGACCTTAAATTTTGCGATGCCAGGGGGAAGATCAAGTTCATCGTAAGCGACCAAAATGTTTGCTACCTCTATCTTATAAAACTGAGCAATCGCAGCTACGCCTTGACCGCTAAGATTCATAAATGTAGTGGGGTAGAGCAAGCGCACATCACGTCCAGCAATCGTCGTTCGGCCGGTTAAGCCAAAGAATTTACTTTCAGGTTTGAGGGTACAAGAGAAGGTGCGTGCTAGGGAAGAAACAAACATTTGACCCGCGTTGTGGCGAGTATTTTGATATTCGGGGCCTGGATTACCCAGACCCACGATTAGACGAATGTCCGTCAACGCAGATTATTCCGCGCTGGCTGCTTCGTCATCAGCGTCAGAAGCTTTAACTTTAGATGCTTTGATAGTTACTACTGCTAAATCATGGCTTTCACCTTTAGCAAGTTCTACTGATGATACACCTTCAGGTAATACAACATCAGATAAATGTAACGTTTGACCTAATGCAACATTCGTTAAATCAACTTCGATAAACTCAGGAAGGTTACTTGGTAAACAAGTTACTTCGATTTCGTTTACGTGATGCTCTGCATGGCCGCCATCAGTTTTGATTGCTGGTGCCGTTGCTTCGTTGATGAAGTGAACAGGTACATTAGTGTGTACCTCTTTAGAAGCATCGATGCGTAAAAAATCCACGTGCAAGATTCTTGGCTTGTACGGGTGACGTTGCATGTCTTTTACTAAAGCTTCTACTTTTTCACCAGCGATATCAAGAGTCAATACGTGTGAGTAAAAAGCTTCAAACTCTTGCGCTTGCATAAGTTTGTTGTGAGCTAGAGTAATAGATACCGGCTCTTTGTCAGCGCCATATACGATTGCTGGTACTTTGTCTTGATGACGTAAGCGGCGGCTCGCACCTTTCCCTAGGTCAGTTCGGACTTGTGCTTCTAAATTAAAGATTGCTTCAGACATGTTGATGTCTCCAAGTTGTATACAAATATTGTATTTTTTAGTGTTGTTGAATTTTGCGACCAAATTCAACCTGAATGTAATACAATGCTTCCCCCATTACACAATCAAATGTGAAATGATAATAACAAAGTAAAACTACCCTAAATTTAAGGGCGACGAATTCTACCATTAATGCAGTTATTAAAGCAAGTTATACCTTTATTTAAGCAGGATGAGCGATGTTTATATTACGTCAGGGTCAAGCGCAAGATGCACAAGGGCTAAGTACATTAATTTTGGCAACTGCGCCTGAATTATTACCGGTCGTTTTTGGCGATGAATTGGGCATAAAAAATTACTTAGCACATGCATTAATGTTGCCCAATGGTCAATACAGCGCTGCGCGTCATCAGGTACTTGTGACTCACAATGATATGAGTAAAAAAGAAGAGGTCGTTGGGTGTATTACGCTTTGGCATGATGATTTAGGTGCTGACTTTGTGAACCAGACTATAAGTGCAATGATTAGCGTGTTTAGTCCAGAGCAAGTCGCTCAAGTTGCGGCCATTAACCCTGCGTTGTTGGCCGTATTTGTGCCACCTCAATCCAATCAACTTGCCTTAGGGCATATTTCCGTTGCACCTGAATATCAAGGATTGGGGCTAGGTAAAAAACTCATCGCTTATGGGATCAAGCAAGCTAAATTGTTAGGTAAGCAACAAGTTGTAATCGATGTGGATAGTGATAATGAGCAAGCGGTGTGTTTTTATGAAAGCTGTGATTTTATGACGAGCGCAAGTAGCCAACTTGCACTAACGGGGCAAACGTTTTTACGGATGGTCTATCAGTTGTAAACATCCTAAACGTTTACATATTACCATTTTACATGCTGAAATCGGATAATAAACATTGCTGTACCACTGCACCGATATTCAGTTGTCCGTAAATATGCGGAAAATCCCCATACTCAGACACACTGGCCGATTCATATTTGATCTCGGCAGTCACCAATTGCGGATCAATGATCAACAAGGTTAAATCACGAATATCACGATAAAAACGCTGCACAACATAATCCACTTGATGAGCGGAACACGCGTGAATAAACCCTTCACTGTTTAATGATGGTGGAGCGAAAAAAGGCTTTGCTAATATATCTGGAATATCTTGGGTAGGAAACATTAAAAATAACGCATTAGGGCCGTGTTTAGATGTGAAGTTATGCTTAGATTTAGTCATATTAATTGCTGTGTTGTAATAGGCATAAATGTGCTTGCCGAGTGAATCAATCCATTCGCCGTTAATGCTTCCACACCATAGACGGTGGTTTTACAGTTATATTTCTGTGCGACTTTATCTAGTAATATCGCAAAATCCCCATCTCCCGACAACAAGATAATTTCATCCACATTTGGCGCCGCTTCTAAGATATCAATTGTTATCCCCACATCCCAATCACCTTTGGCGCTGCCATCATTGCGTTCAATGAACGGTTTGAGTTTGACGTCAAATCCGATATGTCGCAATGCGCTTTGGAACTTATGCTGTCCATCATCGTTGCGGGCGATAGCATAAGCATTAGCCAGAGTAATATCGCGAGATTGAGCAATTTGTGCATAGAACTGGCGATAGTTAAAAGGACGACCAAATGTATCACGCGTGGTGTAGTAGATGTTTTGGACATCAACAAAAATAGCTGTAGTGATAAGCGCAGTAATAGTAAATTCCTTATATAAAAAAGCCTCGATGTTTGTGTAAACTTCGAGGCTATAGCAATCTATTGGCGGGTTGATTTAGTAATCAAACATCGCAGAAATAGATTCTTCATTAGAGATACGACGAATCGTTTCAGCAAGCATGTCAGACAAAGTTAATTGTTTCACTTTACCGACTCTTTGCATTTTGTCACAAAGTGGAATACTGTCTGTAACGATGATTTCATCAATCATAGAATTTTCTAAATTTTCAGCAGCATTACCAGAGAAAATAGCATGAGTGGCATAAGCATAAACCTTACGTGCACCATGTTCTTTTAATGCTTCTGCAGCTTTTGCTAAAGTACCACCAGTATCAATCATGTCATCGACGATAATACAGTCACGACCTCTGACATCACCAATTATGTTCATGACTTTTGCCACGTTTGCTTTTGGACGACGTTTATCAATAATTGCTAAATCAATGTCATTGAGCAACTTCGCTGTAGCACGTGCTCGAACTACACCACCGATATCTGGAGACACGACGATTGGATCGTGAAAATCACGTTTAACCATGTCTTCTAATAATAATGGCGTACCAAAAGCATTATCTACTGGCACATCAAAGAATCCTTGGATCTGCTCAGCATGCAAGTCAATCGTTAAAACGCGATCAACACCCACGTTAGACAAGAAATCAGCGACGACTTTGGCAGTAATAGGTACACGCGCCGAACGTACGCGACGGTCTTGACGAGCATAACCAAAATAAGGAATGACGGCAGTAATACGACCAGCAGATGCTCGACGCAAGGCATCGATCATTACGATCAATTCCATTAAGTTATCATTGGTTGGCGCACAGGTTGATTGAATGATAAATACATCCGAACCCCGGACATTTTCATGGATTTCAACAGAAATTTCACCGTCGCTAAAGCGGCTAACAGTGGCATTTCCAAGTTTAGTGTAGAGTCGTTCGGCTACTTTAAAAGCTAGCTCAGGGACCGCGTTACCGGCAAAAATCTTCATGTCTGGCACAGGTTGTTCCTCAGTGCGAAGGTTATGTAAAGAGAATGGCTGGGGTAGCAGGACTCGAACCTACGGATGACGGGATCAAAACCCGTTGCCTTACCAGCTTGGCTATACCCCAATTGTAATTCCTTAGTCCCGAACGTTAAATATCGACTTTATTGTTGTGTGCAGTGGTGATTCTGCCACCCCTTTGCAAATAAATGCATGGGTTGTATTGTCTAATATTTGTTGGTCTTGCAATGCATGCAATACCTGTTGAGCAGAAGCTTCCTTGTCAAAAACCGCAAATACGCAAGCACCTGTACCTGTCAATCTCGACGGTGCGTAGTGTAACAAGTGCTGTAATAAATATGCAACCTTAGGATACAAGTTTACGACTAATTCTTGGCAATCATTATGGGTTTTGGCAAAAGTATAGTCTTGAAAATCGATTTTGGGTGAGTTTCTACACAATTTTGGATGAGTAAATATTTGTTGCGTTGAAATATGCACACCAGGATGAATGACTAAAAAAACAGCATCTGATCCATTATGTTGAGTCGGTGCTGGAGTGAAATGTTCACCTACTCCATCAGCAAATGTGGTTTTACCTTGTACAAAAACCGGCACATCGGCACCAAGTTCAAGTCCTAACTGAGCGAGTTGGTCTAATGATAAACCACATTCCCATAACTGATTGAGTACAATCAACACTGTTGCGGCATTCGTTGAACCTCCGCCAATCCCGCCACCCATGGGTAATACCTTATCGATAGTAATATCAACACCTAGGGTTATGTGACAGTAGTCTTGGAGTAAGTGAGCCGCTTTGACAATTAGGTTACTGTCATGCTCAACATCTGGAAATGCCGTTAACAAGCGCACCGTTCCTGTTGCATTTGGTGCAAAGCGCAACGTGTCCCCGTAATCGGTCATTTGAAATAATGATTGCAGTTCATGGTAGCCGTCGGTACGACGTCCGCTGATATGCAAAAACATATTGAGTTTGGCGGGTGACGGCCATGCTTGCGTTTGGTATTGAGCTAATAAAGACATGTTAGCGCCATTGTTGAATTTTAATTTTAAGGGTTTGACGCGTTAAGCCGTTTGCTTGCAAAGTCACACTGTGAGGTAATAATAACTGTTCAACTTGGCGGTATGCACCATATTTAATCACGTAATCAGTACTGCATAGGGTTTGCGAACAATGGGGGATAAACTGGTTTATCTGTCCTTGTGCATCACGCGTAATTGCCCCTTCTTCGCCAGACACGTCAGCTTTTAACCAATGACTTAATTGGTCCATAGGGAGCCACCAACCGGTTAAATCAAATACAAGTTGCTCAGGGTTATCACCTTGATAAGAGTTTCCTTCAACAGTAATTATTAATCCTTCACTATCACGTTTAACCGTTAGGACATTGATCCCTAAAAAAGTATTAAAGTAAGTTTTATAATCTTCGTTGTATTGCAGCCAATTAAAATTAGCCGATTGGCGCTTATTTTCGCTGATAATAGCTATTTTGCCGTTGGCTTGCCATTGTGTCAGTGCTTTAACATTATTAGCGTTGATCAGATTGGCACTTGGTTTCACTGAATATGGCAATAATAAGGTACAGCCGTTTAATAATAGGAGTACGAGGCTAAGTAACGCAAAGTTAAACAATCTACACAAATGATGAGGCATAACGAGCATATTCGGTAATTCCTGTGGCGATAAACAGCATACTAACCTTGAATGACAACATTAGAATAGTACAACTAAGTACTCAAGAATAATGAAAAAAACGCCCATAGTAAAATTTAAAACACATCGCAATACGTGATTGGTTAATAGTCTTAGCGTGAATCGCTTTTAATCACTCCGCCTTTTTCGTACAATACCTGTGAAAATTAGCTACCGAATAGTTTCATGACCGTAATTGCCATTGGCATCAATCACAATACCGCACCTGTTGCACTGAGAGAAAAAGTCGCTTTTACTCCAGATGCAATGACTAATGCTTTTGCCAGTTTGCAAACGGTAGAGCCGATTGCATCCTCGGTTGTGCTCTCAACTTGTAATCGCACAGAGTTATATATTCAGCTCAATGACGCGCTAGAATCAAATGAATTTTTAGTGCGTTGGTTAGCGGATTTTCATCAATGTGATTATGATGAATTAGCTCAGCATACTTATATTTACCAAGATGTGGCCGCTTTAAATCATATTATGCGTGTGGCATCGGGTTTAGATTCGTTGATTTTAGGTGAGCCGCAAATATTGGGGCAAGTTAAGCAGGCGGTGAGTGATGCTAAACGACATGATGCCTTGAATACGCAATTTCAACGAATTTTTGATCATACTTTTCAAGTAGCAAAAAAAGTCCGTACTGATACCGATATTGGTGCTAATGCTGTCTCTGTTGCATTTGCTGCGGTACAATTAGCCAAACAAATTTTTGGCGATTTGGCGCGTTCACGCGTGTTACTAATTGGTGCCGGTGAAACCATTGATTTAGTGGCCAAACATCTTCATGAGCAAGGTGCTGTGAATATAGATGTCGCTAACCGCACCATTAGTAAAGCTCAAGAAATCGCAACGCGCTTTGGTGGGCAAGCCATGACACTAAATCAATTGCCGACACATTTACCTTTGGCTGATATTGTCATTTCATCGACAGCGTCGCAATTACCGTTAATAGGTAAAGGTATGGTCGAGCAAGCCTTAGAAAAACGTAAACACAAGCCGATGTTAATGATTGATATCGCTGTGCCACGAGATATTGAAGGCGAGGTTGCCAAGTTAGAAGAGATTTATTTATATACGGTCGATGATTTGCAACATATTGTTGCGCAAAACATGGCAAACCGTGAGCAAGCAGCTGAGCAAGCACAAACCATGATAGATGCACAGATTTTACTTGTAACGCAATGGCAACAAGCGCAAGAAAATGTCGATATGGTTAAAATGTATCGCGAGGCACAAGCCTTGATGCGTGACAAATTAATTACCAAAGCACTTAGCCAACTGCAAGAAGGCATGGCGGCTGAGCAAGTTTTACAAGAATTTGGCTATAAATTAACGAACCAAATGATGCATGGTCCGACGAAAGCACTAGCGCAAGCGGCGCAATTGCAGGATAATCGCACTCTTGAATTATTAACTGACGCACTTAACGTCAATTTAGACAAATCATAACGTCCAAAATTGACACACAACGCTGCTATCTAACCATTATTGGAACTACATGAAACCGTCTGTCGTACAAAAACTCGAAACCCTCGTTGAACGATTTGAAGAAGTACAAGCACTCTTGAGTGATCCTGTTGTGATTGGCGATCAAAATCGTTTTCGTGCATTGTCTAAAGAATACGCACAATTAGAAGATGTGGTTCGAAGTTTTCGCGAGTATCAAGACGCGCAAGGTGATCTAACCTCAGCACATGAAATGCTGCAAGAAGATGATGCTGAAATGCGTGAAATGGCACAAGAAGAAATCAAAGCAGCCAAAGCGCAAATTGAAACCTTAGAACAAGAATTGCAAATCTTGTTGTTACCGCGTGATCCGCAAGATGACAGTAACTGTTTCTTAGAAATCAGAGCTGGGGCAGGTGGCGATGAAGCCGCGATTTTTGCGGGTGATTTGTACCGTATGTACTCGCGTTATGCGGAAACTAAAGGTTGGCGTGTAGAGCAAGTCTCTGCCAACGAAGGAGAACATGGCGGTTATAAAGAAGTGATCGCTAATGTGATTGGTGATGGCGCTTATGGGATATTAAAATTTGAATCAGGTGGACATCGCGTGCAGCGTGTTCCAGAAACCGAAAGCCAAGGACGCATTCACACTTCGGCTTGTACGGTGGCGGTTTTAGCAGAAATACCTGAATCTGAAGCCATTAATATTAATCCTGCGGATCTTCGTGTAGATACCTACCGTGCATCAGGCGCAGGTGGACAGCACGTTAACAAGACGGATTCAGCTATTCGTATTACGCATTTGCCAAGTGGTGTAGTAGTAGAATGTCAGGATGAGCGTTCACAGCACAAAAACCGCGCTAAAGCGATGTCTGTACTGCAATCACGCCTCAATAACATCGAACAAGAAAAACGTGACGCCGAAGAAGCCAGTACGCGTAAATTATTGGTGGGTAGTGGTGACCGTTCTGAACGTATTCGTACTTATAACTATCCTCAAGGTCGAGTCACTGACCACCGTATTAACCTAACATTATACAAACTTGATGATGTAGTTGCAGGTGATGTTGATGCGTTACTTGAACCAATTCGTCAAGAGCACCAGGCCGATATGCTTGCTGCTTTATCTGAAGATTAATCGCGAATATTGTGTTACTTTTCCCTGAGCCTTGTTCTATTGCGGATGCACTGATTGTTGGTGCACAGCAATGTTTGTCGGGACCAGTAGGGGCAGATCAAGTAAACGCTCACGCCGATGCACTTGCCGATGCAAAAATCGATGCGCAGGTGCTGCTTTGTGCAGTGCTTGATTGTAATCGCGCATATCTTCATACTTGGTCAGATAAAACGTTATCTGATACGCAATCTGCTCAATATCAACAATTTATACAACAGCGAAAACGTGGTGAGCCTGTCGCCTATATTCTTGGTTATCAAGAATTTTATGGTCGTGAATTTTTAGTTTCACCAGCCACACTGATCCCACGTCCTGAAACAGAACAACTCGTTGATGTCATCATTGATAAAATTGCAGAGCTCAGCGAAGTAGCTAAACTTGGCGAAAGCCCTGAAAGCCCTGAAAGCCCTGAACGTGCGAATGTTGATTATACAACCGCGCGCGTACTTGACCTTGGTACAGGCACCGGTGCCATAGCCATTAGCGCAGCCTTGGAGTGCCCATCTATTTGTGTGCAAGCAGTCGATTTTGTCCCAGCAGCCGTTGTATTAGCTAAACAGAATGCGCAGCGTCTAATTCATAATCACGCTGAGCGAGTTACTATTTTACAAAGTGATTGGTTTACTCAGGTCAGTGGAACATTTGATATAATTGTATCCAATCCGCCTTATGTGGAATTGGATAGTGAGTATTTAGCGCAAGGTGATGTAAGGTTTGAACCTGACAGTGCACTGACCGCTGCGGATAATGGTCTGGCGGATATTAAATTAATAGTCGCTCAAGCTCCTGATTATTTGCATAAAGGGGGCTGGTTGCTAATTGAACATGGGTATCAACAAGCTGACAGTATTCAACAGTTATTTACAGCTAAAGGCTTTAGTCAAGTCGCTACTTTGTGCGATTATGCACAACACCCTAGGATCACGCTAGGTCAAAAATAACTTAAATACGTTTTTAAAAATAATAACAACC